>JAJRXB010000057.1 GCA_024276515.1 Chloroflexota bacterium | reverse complement strand
CCCCGTTAAGCGTTGATGATGTTTGGGAGCGCGAGGGCTTGCCCTCTCCCTCCCCCCAACCCCCTCCCTCTCCCAAATTGGGAGAGGGAGGGGGTGCAGGCGGGGGTGGGTGAGGGCTTTGCCTCCTCTCGCCGCCAACACGCAAGAGGGAGACTACCCGTTTTGAATGCACCCAAAAGCTTTTGGGGTAATTCTTGCTCCCGTCGGGTCTGCCCCTGGGACGCAGGCACAGGTGTGACCCGACGGCCCTGGCTCGCCCCTGCAGGTCCCCTTCGGGGAAGAGGCGCGAGTCACCCTGGCCCGACTCAGGGCAGGCGGACCCGCGATGAGCAGAGCGGAGTGACCGGTGGTGATTATACGCAGTGAATGGGGTAAAGCAAACCACCCCGGTCAACGTCGGGGCTTTTTAACCCAGGTGACAGTCACCTCCGATCTTTTGGCGAGAGGAAGAAGGCACTTGACAACCATTTCTTACCGTTTTTGCCAACGTGTCATGCCGAACAAGGTGACTGTCACCTGGCTCGCGCTAGAACGTTGAAAAGCCCCCGGTCAACGCTGGCACTCTTGACGAGGCAGGTAGATTGGATTATAGTAGGTCAATCTCAACCCGCACCGGAGGCCGGCAATGCTTTTGGACGACGTAGCCGAGATTCTCATCACCGAGGAGCAAATTCGCCAGCGCACTCGCGAGTTGGCCCAAGAAATCTCGCGCGACTACGAGGGCCAGGATTTGCTGCTGGTTTGCGTGTTGAAGGGAGGGGTTGTCTTCCTGGTAGACCTGATGCGCGAATTGACCATCCCCCACTCGGTAGATTTTATGGCCACCTCCAGCTATGGCGCTTCGACCGAGAGCAGCGGCGTGGTGCGTATTCTGAAGGACCTGGACGCCCCCATCGAAGGGCGAAACGTGCTCATCGTCGAAGACATCATCGACACCGGACACACCCTCGACTACCTGACTCGCATTCTGCGCGAGCGGAATCCGGCCAGCTTACGCATTTGCACCCTGCTAAACAAACAAGAGCGCCGCGAAGTGGACATCCCCATCGATTACATCGGGTTCAACATCCCCAACAAATTCGTCATCGGCTACGGGCTGGACTTTGACGAACTCTATCGCAACCTGGCCTTTGTGGGTGTGCTCAAGCCGGAGCTTTACGAGCCCCAAACTTGACCCTGGACGGCAATTGAGGTATCCTTTGGAAAGACTTGGGGGTGGATGTGCCCCGGTGGGTGCCCCGGTCTTCAAAATCGGTGGGCGGTCGCGAGCAGCGAGCGCCGGTGGGTTCGACTCCCATCCACTCCCGTAGAGGGCCGCGCCAGATGGCGCGGTTTCTTCACGCTTCTCGCAACAAACTTATAACCCTATGTCCAAAGCATCTCCTTTCAAGCAATGGACCCGGCGCACTGCTCGTCTTTGGCAACGGGTTAACGCCGAGACCGGTCAGTGGCCACAAATCTTCTACCGGGCAGCCATCGGTTTTGCGGAGCACGAAGGATTTATGTCGGCTGCTGCTATTGCTTATTACGCTTTCCTCTCGCTGTTCCCCCTTTCGATTCTGCTGCTGGCAATCGCCAGCCGGCTCTTGCAGCCGGACAAGGCAATGACACAATATCGGGTGCTGCTGGATCACTACCTGCCCGGCGCCACCGACTTTTTGCAGATCAATTACACACCACTGCAAGGACAACTCACCATCCTCCGCGTCCTTGCCCTGCTGACTCTCGTCTGGTCGGGCTCAGGCATCTTTGCCGTGCTCGGTCGCCTGCTGGACCGCGCCTGGCGCATCAAGCAAAGGGGACGCCTGCTGATAAAACGTCGGCTGGTGGCCCTGCCGATGGCTGTATCGGCCCTCATCCTCGTCGCTTTGTCGCTGGTGGGATCTACTGCCTTGCAATTGCTCAACCGCCTCGAGTTTTTGGATGGGATTGGCTGGGTTACTCACATCCTCTCGTTGGCCCTCATCCTTATGCTCAACACGCTACTCTTTCTATTGGCCTATTGGAGCCTGCCCTCGGCTCAAGTGGGTTGGCGCGAGATACTTCCCGGCTCGATACTGGCTTCGTTTTTGTGGGAAGGGGCCAAGATCGCCTTTACCGCTTATCTGTCGAGCCTGCGACTATTCAACGTAATTTATGGATCGGTGACGGCTATCGTCGCTTTCCTGCTGTGGGCCTACCTGAGCAGTTGCATCGTGCTCTTTTGCGGCGAACTCAACGCCGAATACGGTCGGCATCAGCGCCTAGCCCGACTTTTGAAGGGAACAGGATCGCAGCGGACAAAGTAGCACACTACTCGTCCAGCAATTCTTGCAGTTGTCGCCGGGCCAGGGCCGGGTCGGTGAAATGAACGGCCTGCATACCCAGGCGGCGCGCGGCCCTCACATTTTCGATGAAATCGTCCACGAAAACAGCCTCAGACGGCAACACTTCCAGCCGCCGCAAGGCGACGTGGTAGATGCGCGGGTCCGGTTTCATCACACCCACCTCGGCCGAGGTGACGAAGACGTCGAAGCAATCGGCGAAACCGAACTTCTCGGCCATCGCCCGCCCAT
>JAJRXB010000056.1 GCA_024276515.1 Chloroflexota bacterium | reverse complement strand
GCGAATAAATCCGCAGGCTAATAGCTAAAGTCGGCTAAAGCCGACTGCTTCCCCCACGCTTCTGGGCAAAAGCAGCACGTTTCAACGTGCTTGGGCTATTAGCCCTGAGCTTTAGCTCGGGGCGGACGTCAGCAAGACGAGATGTGGGTAACGATAAGCCCAAATTGGGAGAGGGAGGGGGTGCAGGCGGGGATGGGTGAGGGTTTTGCCTCCCCTTGCCGCCAACACGCAAGAGGGAGACTACCAAAAGGGGGAGAGGTCGTGAAAGCGAAGTCCAGGCACATTGGCGTGATCTTCGCGCTGCTGTGGTTGGTGGGGGGACTGGCCGTACCGGTTCGGGCCAGGCCGCCGGCCCAGGGACCCGTTGGCGGCGACGGGCCACCCATCGAACTCCTGGCCCGCACCTTTGTACCGGAGCCTGGCGTGGACCCAGGGCTTCGTGACTCAACGCTGGCCCAGGCCGACGGGCGAATCCACGTGCTGTTGCAGATGGACCACGTCCCGACGGCCTGGGAGCGGGTGGCCCTGGCAGCCCAGGGCATCGACCTGCAAGTCTACGTGCCGCAGCAAGCCTGGATCGCTTCCGTCCCGGCCACCGAGGTAGTCACCCTGACCTTTCGCCCCGGGATTCGTTGGGTTGGTCCGTGGCGCGCCAGGGACAAACTCTCCCCACGGCTCCGGGCCGGGGACTTCCCCGGCTGGGCCATCCATCCGAACGGCCGGGTGCAGGTGATGGTCCTGCTCCACGCCGACGTCTCGCTGGCCGAAGGCAGAGGGTTGGCCGCTGCTCACAACGGGGTTGTGGCCGGCGACATCGAAACGCCCCGTGCCCTCACCGTCTGGATCAGGCCGGACGACCTGCCGGCCCTGGCTGCCGAAGAAGGCGTGCTCTGGATCGAAGAGAGTCCTCCCCCGCTGACTCCCACCAACGACGATGCCCGCCGAACCCTGGGGGTAGACACGCTCCACGCCGCTCCCTACGGCCTGAATGGGGGTGGCGTGAAGCTCTTCGTCTTTGACGGCGGGGCGGTCGATGCTCACAATGCTTTCGCCGGTCGCCTCACGATCGTAGACGACTACGCAACCACCATCGATCACGCCACCCACGTCGCTGGCGTGGCCGCCGGCGACGGGACTGGCAGCCAGTCGGGGCGTGACCTGAAGGGAATGGCCCCGGCGGCCGGCATCTACTCGGCCACGTACGAGCAGACCTTCGGCACGATGCTGTTTTGGGACAACGCTGGCGACATCGAGGAGGACTACGCCACCGCCCGCAACACCTATGGCGTGGACCTGGCTACCAACTCCATCGGCAGCAACACCGCCGCCAACGACTACCCCTGCGACCGCGAAGGAGACTACGGCGTCTCGTCCGAGATGATAGACGGCATCGCCCGCGGAGACAACACGGCGGTGGGCTCCCCCTACATCGTGATTTGGGCCAACGGCAATGAACGGACTGGAGGGTCTCCCACCGGACGCTGCGGCTCAAACTATCACACCACCGCGCCACCCTCGTGTGCCAAGAACCCGATTCACGTGGGCGCTACCAACTCGGATGGGGATTCTATGACCAGCTTCAGCAGTTGGGGTCCCTGCGACGATGGCCGACTGAAGCCCATCGTCTCCGGCCCCGGCTGTGAGACGGGGCGGGTTAGCGGCGAGGACTACATCTATTCTACACTCCGTGGCAACGGGTACGGCGGCAAGTGCGGCACCTCGATGGCTGCGCCGGCCGTGGCCGGTGTCGCCAGCCTGGCGATTGAGCAATATCGGGATACCACCGGCAACTCGACCGTTCGCCCGGCCAACGCGCTGGTGAAAACCTGGCTCATCCACACAGCCCGTGACCTGGGCAACGATGGTCCCGATTACATCTACGGCTACGGCGAGGTAGACGCCGTGGCCGCCATCGATCTGGTCAAGAGCCCGGCCAACTACACCACCGCCGCCACGTCGGGCGAGACAGACACGTACACGTATCAGGTGCCGGCGGGCGCCGGTGAATTCAAAGTGACCCTGGCCTGGGATGACTACGCCGCCGCCCCGTTCGTCGCCAATGCCCTGGTCAACGACCTCGACCTGGAACTCCAGGCCCCCGATGGGACCGTCTATTACCCATTCTCGCCGGATCCGGCCAACCCCCAGAACCCGGCCACGACCAGTGGTCCCAACACCCGCGATAATCAAGAACAGGTGGTGGTGCAAAACCCGGCTCCCGGCGTCTGGACCATCCGCGTGCGCGGCACCTCGGTGCCCCAGCCCCCCCAGGCGTACGCCCTGGCTTACACCCACAAAACAATCGCCTCAACCTGCAATCAGGTGATCGTCAACGGCGACTTTGAAGCGGGGACCGACAACTGGGTCCTCAGCGGGGCCGCTCGTGAGAGCACCCCAGGCACTCCGCCGTTTGGCGGCTCCTGGTCTTTGCGACTTGGAGGCTCGACGGATAGTGGTCACAGCGGCTACCAGACCGTTTCCATCCCAGCCGATGCCATCAGCGCCAACCTGTCTTTTGATTGGTATATGACCACCGACGAAGGTGCTTATGGACATGGCCGGGATTTCTTTTATGCGGAAGTGCGCGACACCGGCGACAACGTGCTGGGCGTCTACGATGCGCGAAACGACGGTTGGTTGGAAAACACCTGGCAGGTGGGAGACAACATAGACCTGACTTCATATGCCGGGCAGGTGGTCCGTATCTACTTCTACGCCAGCAATAGCCTCTCGTACACCACCACCTTTTTCGTTGACAACGTCAGCCTGAACGTCTGCACAGAGGCGGGTGGCAGCACACCGACCCCAACCACCACCGCCACCGCCACGTCGACAGCCACGGCCACTCCCACGGCCACCGGCACGCCGACGGCCACTCCCACGGCCACCGCCACTTCCACCCCCACCCCCACCAGCACACCAACCGCTACCGCCACGCCGACGGCCACTGACACAGCCACGGCCACCAACACCCCCACTCTCACTGCCACCGGCACCAATACCCCCACCGCCACCGGCACGCCGACGGCTACGGCCACGCCGACGGCCACCAACACTTCCACCCCCACCCACACACTGACGGCCACCTCCACCTCCACCGCTACCAATACTCCCACTCCCACCGCCACCCACACGCCGACGGCCACCCCTACAGCCACCGCCACAGCCACCGCCACCAATACCCCCACTCCCACCGCCACCGGCACACCGACGGCCACCGCTACGTACACTCCTGCGGTTACGGGTACACCCTACACCGGCCCGGAGATGGACAAATTTGTCTTCTTGCCAATCATTTTGAAGGGGGACTGAAAGCAGTGCCGGGTCCCCTCACCTCGCGGTTGGCAACCAAAAGGTGTCAGCAGCGCGCGGATGAGTCTTGCGTGGGACGTGGTTTGTGATACAATGAATGCCCTCTTTTTTTGACCTGCGTTGTGTTCGTTTATCATAACGATGGCCGTTTTCAAATCCCCGCATTTGTGGCAATGGAAGGAGGATCCCTGTGAGAAGAAATCAGCAGGCATTGTGGTTGATGTTGGTGTCTCTGGGCCTGCTTGCAGCCCGGTGTGCAGGGCCGCAGTTACCCTTCGCAAAAGAAGCGGTGCCGTCCCAGGCCACGGTCTCAACGGCTTCAGGGTCGCCGGGACGACTGGTGCTGGCCACCACTACCAGCACCGACGACTCCGGACTGTTGGCCTACATCCTGCCCTACTTTGAAGCGGAATACAACGCCCGCGTCGAGGTCATTGCCGTCGGCACAGGCCAGGCGTTGGAGTTGGGCAAAAATGGCGATGCCGACGTGGTGTTGGTCCACGCCCGGAGCAAAGAGGATGCCTTCGTCGCCGATGGCTATGGTCTCAATCGTCAGGACGTGATGTATAACGACTTTGTCATCGTTGGCCCGGCGGACGACCCGGCCGGCATCGGGGGGATGACAGACGCCGCTGCTGCTTTTGCCCGATTGGCCGAAACGCGGAGCCTCTTCGTCTCGCGCGGCGACGACTCCGGTACCCACACCAAAGAGAAGAAAATTTGGAGTGTGGCCGGGTTGGAGCCGGAAGGAGATTGGTACGTCTCGGCCGGGCAGGGAATGGGCGCTGTTCTCACCATGGCGGACGAGCAACAGGCCTACACCCTCAGCGACCGTGGCACCTACCTGGCCCGCACCCTGGAGGGCACCGATCTGGTGATCCTGGTCGAGGGGGACCCCATCCTGTTCAACCCCTACGGGGTCATTGCCGTCAACCCCAAACTGCATCCCAACGTGAATTATGACCTGGCTATGCAATTCATCGAGTGGCTCACCTCGGTGGAGACTCAAAAGCTCATCGAGAGCTTTGGCGTGGCGGAGTTTGGGCAGCCACTCTTCGTGCCCAATTCGGAATCGTGGCGCGCGAGCGTGGAATGAAATTCTCGTATTTAACGCCAGCCCAAATCCGTGTATAATAGAGTTGTCCCCTTTTGAGCAACAACCAGGTGACCGGCACTTGAACATCTGCTAGAAAGGCCCTTTTCTGCCATAACGATGCTAGAAATGGCGACAAAAGTGCCGGTCACTTTACTCAGGAACAACTCTAACCGCACGATAAAACGACAGGTATCACTTTAGTTTCTTGAGAGAAAAGGGTTGGTGGCAGACGATCATCAGCGGATAGGTAACGAATGAGCGGATGTCTCTCCTCGCGCAAGGGCGTGATCCGCTCATCCGCTACTTCATCCGTTGATCATCTCCTCTTGC
>JAJRXB010000055.1 GCA_024276515.1 Chloroflexota bacterium | reverse complement strand
GCGGGCATCAATGGCCTCCTGAGTTTGCCGCCAGACCGGGAGCCGGGCCAGGTGAAAACGTCGCCACAAATCAGCCCACTCACGGTAGCCGTGGCGTTTGAGCAAAACCTGGTTCTCAGCAGGAAAACGAGTCAGCATCCCAACTTCATCCCACAGCGGATCATATTGGGCAAAGGTCAGTTGATCCCGCACCTCCTCCAGTTTGCCCAGGTGACCGGCCAGCCATCTCTCCTCGCCCAGGCGAGCACTCCAATCAGCCAATTCGGCCAGGAACTGTCTGGCAAAACGGTTGGGAGGGGTATCAAAGGTTTCCTCAGCGCGGGGTTGCCACAGGCGAGTGGGAGCATGGCCGCGCAAGGCCCGAGCCACAGGCAGGTTTTCGCGGGTGCGGGTGAGCAACTGCGGCTGGGTCAGGATGGCATCCACTACCGAGGCATCGGCGTGAGTAGCTTGGGCTAGCGGCACCAGGTCGTCATCAAAAACCAGGGTGCGGTGTGGATTGCCCAAAATGGTTTCCAAGGCGGATTGAAGCTCTGGTCCGTATTGGCGCAAGAAGTGGTATACAAACAAGGCAGTAGGCGGCTCCGGCGACTCATCAGCGGCGAAAGCGGTGGGTTGAGCGACGTGGAAGGGCAGCGCAGCGCTCAGCCTGACTAGGCCATCTAGCAAGATACCGAAGAAATTCAGATGTTCCCTTGGGGTTGGGTACTTGTGGGAAAGAACGGCGAGAGGAATCTTATAGCGGCTACCATTCACGGTGAGCGTTAACAGCAAGCGACCGACCTGGTTCTTCAGTTCAAAACTGTAGAGGCCCTCATCCAAAGCGATTACGCTATCCAACTCGACGGCTTGTAGCGCTTTGCCTTTCAGAAGATAGTTGGTCCATTCAAAGATTGCAAACTGACCCAGGGCTGGCTGGTAATGTTGCGGAATCGGCAGAATAGCCGCCGGTCTAGAAGCGGGGCGACATAAAACAACTATTTCGTCACTGGGCGAAATGTGGTCATCATAGATGAAATGAGGTGCTGTCTCACCAGAGAATCGAATGATAAGTTGTGGGATTAGGTTGGCTTCGAGAGATAACGATTGGGGCAGCATATGTCTTCGCTTCAGTGTCTCCCAGAGCCTGTAATTTTCAAATAGGCTCTAAGTACAAGTACGTCGAATACTCCAAGTTTGTGCCATGCTTACTCCTATGCTCTGCCTCACCTCAAAAATCTACGTCTTTCCCCTCATACGCGTATTCAAACAACCGGCGCGTGTCGTCGGTGGTGATGTCCCGCGCGCTGGCGACGATGGTGGGGTCCACCTCGGCGTTGTCCACCAGCTTGTCGAGCCTGGCGGCGAAGTCGGCGGGCGAGAGGTCGGGCAGGGCCTGGCGGACGCTGAGGGGTTGGCCGACCCGTTGCTCCAGGTCGCGGATGGCCGTCACCAGACTGGCGGCCCCTTCCCTCTCGTCGGCGGCCGGCAGCCCCAAAAAGCGGGCGATGTCGGCGTAGCGGGTCGGTGCGTCGCCCCGGGCGCTGAACTGGATGGTGTAGGGCAGGAAGAGGGAGACCGCCCGCCCGTGGGGCACGTGGAAGACGGCCCCCAGGCTGTGGCCCAGGGCGTGGGCGGCGGCCGCCAGCGAGTTGATGAAGCCCAGTCCGGCCAAGGCAGCCGCGTTGTGCATCTTCTCGCGGGCCTCCACGTCGCCGCCGTCGGCGTAGGCGCGGGGCAGGTAGGCAAAGACCAGTTGGATCGCCTTGAGGCAGAGGCCGTCGGTGAAGTCGTTGTGCCAGGTGGAGGTGTAGCCCTCGACGGCGTGAGTCAGGGCGTCCAGGCCGGTGTCGGCGGTGAGACGGGGAGGCATCTGGGCGGCGAAGACCGGGTCCACGATGGCGATGTCGGGGGTACATTCGGGGGCGCCGGTGGAGATTTTGCGCCCTTCATCGGTATCGGTGAGGATGACGGCCCAGGTAGTCTCGGAGCCGGTGCCGCTGGTGGTGGGGATGGCGACCATCCGCGCTTTCTGGCGCAGGCCCAGATCGTCGAAGGGGTTGATCGCCTCCGGGGCTATGTCGGGCCGCTCGTAGAGAATCCACATAGCCTTGGCCGCGTCCAGCGCCGAGCCGCCTCCCAGGCCCACGATCCAGTCCGGCTCCTTTTGGAGCATCAGCTCTGCACCACGCTGCACAGTTTGCAATGATGGCTCCGGTTCCACCTGGTCGAACACGTCGCAGGTCAGGCCGGCCTCGGTCAGTTTGGCCTTCACCACCTCCACGAAGCCCAGCCGGACTATCACCGGGTCGGTGACGATGAAGGCTCGCTCACCCTTGAGATAGGCCAGGTGATCCAGCGCGCCCTCGCCAAAGACGATCTCGGGACTGCGGAAATACCACATAGTTTTCTCCAATAGCACAGGCGGTTGAAACCGCTCCTGGAGGCCCGGCGGCCCAGCGTCGGCGCAGGCCGACGCTGGGCCTGGAGCCTTCAGGGGCGACTTCAGTCGCTTTATCTTCTCGCCCGGAGAGAGATTCCGTCCCGGATGCAGGGTGTTTCTCTGGTCTCCCCTCCACCCCCACCCTCCCCTCGTTGGGGGAGGGAGTGAATGCTTACTCTCCAGTATTACTCAGGAAACTCGGTGGGCACGCGGGTGGTGCAGCGCACCAGTTCGTTGGCAGCTTTGACGGCCCGCATAATCTTGGCCATGTTGCCCTTGAGCTTGAGTTTGCGGGTGAGCAGGCCCTTGATCGGGTCCAGCCGCAATTCGATGACCTCCTTCCACACGCTGACCGGCGCGCTGATGACAAATTCTGGAGTCTTCACCGTGGGATCTTCGGCTATAAAGGCTTCACGGCTTTCGCCGTGCCACAGGTCCATATACATGTGCACCGGCTCCGTCAATGAGCCCTCCGGCTCGACGACGAAGTAAAAGTCGCCCTCCCAGGTTTTGGCCGCCTGGCGGTAGGCTTCACTTTTGTTGACCTCTTCGTGCAGTCGCTGAATCCAGGCATCGGTGGCAAAGGGGATTTTGTCTTCGACCATGAGAACGTCCCTCCTGTGGGTTTCTATTCTATATGTAAATGACAGGACTTACGCAGTTGGTGAGATCGAAAACCCAATAAGACCTCACAGGTTTCCACAGGCTCTCCAAAGCGTGAAAATGTGCCCGTTTGGGTATGAGTTCATCTACCAGGCACTGTTCAAAAACCTGTGAGGTCTCAAGT
>JAJRXB010000054.1 GCA_024276515.1 Chloroflexota bacterium | reverse complement strand
TGTAGCATAAAAACTGAGCGGGGGGGCACTTTCAGTGTGTGCGCTGATGCCTGCTTAAGCCGTCCGGTTAAGGATAGGGGTCGGCAGGCCACCCGCTCTTCGCCATTATCATACCACAACCGACGATCCCTGTCAACGAGGTGACTATGATTCGAGATGACCTCACTCAACTGATCGAAAGAGCCATCAAAAAGGCGCAGAAAAAGGGCGACCTGCCCCAGTTCGATTTGCCCGAGGTGACGATTGAGCGCCCCAAAGAGGCGGCCCACGGCGACTACGCCACCCCCGTCTGCCTGGGCATGGCTCGCCTGGCCCGGATGGCCCCGGTCCGGATCGCCGAACGGGTGGTCGCCCGGATGGATCGCCCGGATTTCATCGGCTCGGTGGCCGTGGCCCACCCCGGCTTCATCAACGTCACCCTGTCCGATGCGTGGGTGGCGGCGCAGGTGGAGACGATTCTGCAAGAAAGGGAGCGCTTCGGTCACGTGAACCTGGGCGGGGGCCGGCGGGTGCAGGTGGAATACATCAGCGCCAATCCCACCGGCCCGCTGACCATCGGCTCCGGGCGCAACGCCGTGCTGGGCGACACTCTGGCCAACGTGCTGGCCGCCGCCGGCTGGCAGGTGCAACGCGAGTTCTACGTGAACGACATGGGCACTCAGATAGAGCTTTTCGCTGCCAGTCTCTACGCCCGCTACGCCCAGGCCCTGGGCCACGACGAGCCACTGCCCGAAGAGGGCTACCCCGGCGGCTATCTGGTCGAGATGGGCAAGGAGATTGCCGCCGAATTCGGGGACCGCTTTCTGAGGATGGAGCGTGACGAGGCCATCCGGGCATTGCGGGCCGAGGGCCTCACGCGCATGCTGGCCTCAATCAAAGCCGACGCCGGAGCGTTGGGGGTCCACTTCGACCACTGGAAGTCGGAGCAAAGCCTATACGACGACAGCGTCTATGGGACTGTCTTCAACAAGCTCAGTAGCGAGGGCTGGCTCGTCCACCGGGAGGGGGCCATTTGGTTCCGAAGCGATCTGGAAGACCGGCAGGATAGCGGGTCGGGAGACGAAGATCGGCAGCGAGAGAAGCGCGAGGATAAAGACAACGTCGTCGTCCGCTCCGACGGCCGGCCAACGTACTTTGCCTCCGACATCGCTTACGTGGGGGACAAGCTCGTCATCCGGGGCTTCGATTGGGCCATCTACGTGTGGGGCGCCGACCATCACGGCCACGTGTCGCGGATGAAGGCTGTCACCCGTGCCCTGGGCCTGGACCCCAACCGGGTGACTTTTATTCTTTATCAGCTTGTTACCCTTAAACGAGGGGGCGAACTGGTGCGCATGGGCAAACGCACCGGCGAAATCATCACCCTGCGCGAAGTGGTTGAGGAGATCGGCGCCGACGCCACCCGTTTTATGCTCCTCACCCGCTCCGCCGACAGTCAGATGGAGCTGGACCTGACGCTGGCCGTCCAGCAATCCAGTGAGAACCCGGTCTACTACGTGCAATATGGTCACGCCCGCATTGCCAGCATCTTTCGCTACGCCCGGGAGCGGGGTGTGTCGCTGGAAGGGGGCGACGTGAGCCTGTTGACCCACCCGGCCGAGCAAGCGCTCATCCGGCAGATGATCCGTCTGCCCGAAGTGGTTGCTCTTTGCGCCGAGACGCTCAGCCCCCATCACCTCACCCACTACGCGCAGGAGCTGGCCTCGGCCTTCCATTCGTTCTACAAAGAATGCCGCGTCGTCTCCGACGATCCGGCCCATACCGAACTGGGCAAGGCTCGTCTCAAATTGGTGCTGGCGGCCAAAACCGTCCTGGCCAACACATTGCACTTGATGGGCGTCTCGGCCCCCGAAGCGATGTGAGTAGTAGCGTGAGGGGAAGCAAGGATGAACCCTGAGCCTTGCGAAGGTTTCTGGGGTCGATTCTTGCCGGGGCAGCCAGGTTAATTGGCCGTCGAAGTTTCGGAACCCATCTGTCGGCAACCTTCGCAAGGCTGGAGGTGGAGACGTTGGGCAGGATACAAAATGAGAAGGGTGTCGGTGGGGGGGACCGACACCCTTCTCTGTAACAAGGAGGCAGAAAGACCGGCTGACAAGCTGGGGGGAGTCCGCCAGCCGGTCAAACGCCATAACCTCTCGGCTTGTGGATTATTTCACATCATAGTTTACACCCAAATGCCAAATTTGTCAATTCTCGATTCGCGTAGTTTACACCCAACCTCGCAGCTTGCAGGCTTCTGCCACGCGCTGTACGGCGACCAGGTAGGCAGCCAGCCGGTTGTGTACTCCTTTTTCCTGGGCCATTTTGTGCACAGCGTGGAAGGCGGCCGTCATCTTGGCGTCCAGTCGCTTGTGGACCAGTTCCAGGGGCCAGTAGTAACCGTAGGCGTTTTGCACCTGCTCGAAGTAGCTGACTGTCACGCCGCCGGCGTTGCACAGAAAGTCGGGGATGACGTAGACGCCGTTTTTGTGCAGAATCTTGTCGGCTTCAGGGGTGGTGGGGCCGTTGGCCAATTCGGCGCTGATCTTGGCCTTGATGTTGCCGGCGTTGGCGTCGGTGATCACGTTCTCCAGCGCCGCCGGGAAGAGCACGACGACGTCCAGTTCCAGCAAGGCTTCGTTGGTGAGGTTTGTGGTGTTGGGCATATCCACCACGGTGCCGTTCTTTTTCTTCCAGGCGACGCCTTCTTCAAAAGAGATACCCTCTGGCCGATAAACGCCCCCCTTCGAGTCGGAGACGGCGACCACCTTCAGGCCCAAAATTTCCTCGCCCAGCTTGTGGGCGAACTGGCCGGCGTTGCCGTAGCCCTGAATGGCAGCGGTCGCGCCCTTGAGGTCAATGCCCAGTATCCTGGCTGCTTCGCGCACAGTGTAAACTCCGCCACGAGCAGTGGCGTCGCCGCGCCCCTCGGAGCCACCCAGGGGAATTGGCTTGCCGGTGATGATGCCCGGCACGTTATGGCCCTGGATGATGCTGAATTCGTCCATCATCCAGGCCATAATCTGGGGGTTGGTGTATACGTCTGGCGCGGGCACGTCGGTCTTGTCGTCGATGATGCGGTGGATGGCACGGATGTAGCCCCGGGCCAGTCGTTCTTGCTCGGCCAGCGACATCGCTTTGGGATCGCAGGTGACGCCCCCCTTGCCACCCCCCAACGGGATGTCTACCACGGCTGTCTTCCAGGTCATCCAGGCGGCCAGGGCGCGCACGGTGTCGATGGTCTCCTCGGGGTGCCAGCGCAGACCCCCTTTCGTGGGGCCTCGGGCGTCGTTGTATTGCACACGGTAGCCGTGGAAGACCTTCACTGTGCCGTCGTCCATCCGCACCGGGATGGTAACTTGCAGTTCACGGCGGGGCCAGCGCAGCAATTCGTGGGTCGCTTCGTCTAACCCCAGCAACTCGGCCGTCTCGTCGAGTTGCTCCTGCGCAATTTTAAAAGGGTTCAGTTCAGTGGACATGGTTGGCTTTCGCTCCTTTGCGACGGTTTTTGTGACTGTTCCTCAATTGAGGAAGGGCTTCTACTCACACAAACAGGCGAGCAGCTTTGCAGCGACTCGCCTCCACAAGACGGGTTAATCCAATCGCCCGAATAGCATCACCTCCTTGTGGTGCAACGGTGTTTCTTTGAAATTGATGTTGCTACTCAGGCGTGCTATCATTCAAACTTCGGAAGTCTCCCGTTGCGCATTTCGCAGGCAAAATAAGCTCGAAATCGCGTCAAAGGCTACCGGATGGAATGCCGTTGAGGCTTCCGAAGTCTTGTGCCTGAGTAGAGCAAATTGACAAACCACGTAAGCAGGGGCAAGGAACCCCCATTTTCAGTATACATTAAAACCCAACGTCAGACAACAGTAGAAAGGCAGTTGAAATAGTGACGAACGTCATTCGTTGGACTGCAATTGCTCGCGCAGCAGTTGCTCGGCCAGTTGGGGATTGGCCTTGCCGCGCGTGGCTTTCATCACCTGGCCGATGAGGAAGCGGATGATGGTCTCTTTGCCGGCTTTGAATTGGGCGACCGGATCGGGGTTGTCGGCGATGACCTGGGCCACGACCCCGGCCAACTCGCCGGCATCGGAGATCTGCTTCAGGCCTCGCTCCTCGACGATTTCCTGGGGCGGGCGCCCCGTCTCCCACATTACGCCAAAAGTCTCTTTGGCCGCCGGTTGATTGATCGTGCCCCCCTTGACCATTCTGATGAGAGCAACCAGGTCTTCTGGTTTGATCTTCACGCTGGTGATGGCTGTGGCCGTTTCGTTCATCCGCCGGAACAATTCTCCTGTCACCCAGTTTGCCACCAGTTTGGGATTGATTGTGTCACCTGCAACGCGCACTGCCCGCTCAAAGTAGTCGGCGACGGCTCGGTCTTCCACCAGCACGTCGGCGTCGTAGCGACTCAAACCATAGTTGGCCATAAACCGGTCGCGCTTGGCGTCGGGCAGTTCAGGCAGACTGCCCTTTACCGCTTCAATCCATGCCGGTTCCAGGTTCAGCGGTGGCAGGTCCGGCTCGGGGAAGTAGCGATAGTCGTGAGCCTCTTCCTTGCTCCGTTGCTCGCGGGTGACGCCTGCTGCCTCGTCCCAGCCCATCGTCACCTGCGTCACCGGCTTGCCCGCTTCCAACAGCCGGGTCTGTCGCTCGATCTCGTAGGCGATGGCGTTGCGCACGGAGCGGAAGGAATTGAGGTTCTTCACCTCCACTTTGGTGCCGAACTCGTCGGAGCCCACCGGGCGCAGCGACAGATTCACCTCGCAGCGCATCGCCCCCTTTTCCATATCGCCGCTGCTCACGCCCAGATAGCGCACAATCTGGCGCAGTCGGGTGACGTAGGCATATGCCTCCTCGGCCGAGCGTATGTCGGCCTCTGACACAATCTCCATCAGCGGCACGCCCGCCCGGTTGAAGTCGATCAGGCTATATCCATCCACGTGGGTTAGTTTGCCGGTGTCCTCTTCCAGGTGCACCCGGCGGATGCGAACGCGGCGGGCCTGGCCTGCTTCGGTGGGATGGCCGTCGCCCACGTCGATGGTCAGATAACCGTCCTGGCAAAGGGGCAACTCGTATTGCGAAATTTGATAGCCCTTTGGCAGGTCGGGGTAAAAGTAGTTCTTGCGAGCAAAGACATTGTGCTCCTGGACGGTGCAATTCAGCGCCAGGCCGGTCATCACCGTGTAGCGCACTGCCTGCTCGTTGATGACCGGCAACGTACCCGGCATCCCCAGGCAGACGGGGCAGACGTGAGTGTTGGGTGGCGTGCCAAAAGCCTCGGCGCTACACCCGCAAAACATTTTGCTGGCGGTATTCAATTCCACGTGGACTTCCATACCAATGACGGGCTCGTAAGGCATTGGCATCTCCTGAAGCGCTCGCGCAAGGATGTCATTGGCCCTGAGGTGAGCAACCGGGGGACGGTGACAGACAGCGACGCTCTTCCCCCGTCTACCAGCTACCAATCTACCGACATATTATACGCCGCCCAGGAAAATGCGCTAGTTCAATGGGGTAAGTTTGGGGTTCTTGATGGGGGTAGGCTTGAGGTGGTAGTAGACCTGTAACGTTGGACATCCCTGCTCAACTGTGGTGGCAGCGACCCTGAAAAAAGTCCCGAAATATATGAAAATGGTTAGAATTCTAAGAATCTATTGACTGGCCCAAAGGAGTATGTTAGAATCAAGAAGCTCATTGATCTAGAGGGTGAAAGAGATTGGGCACTTTTTCACCGGAGTTCGATCGGATCGGTGGGCTGGGGAGGGGGAGAACGTCCTCGGATGGGCTTTAAGAGTTGAAAGTGGGCCTCACACCTTAACTGCCCTTATCCAGTTTTTCCCTATCAGAGTCAATCCAAAACTGTCATTGGCTATTAGTCATCGGACCAAAAGCTCCAGGGCCGGCTGAAGCTGACCACGCAGGGCGATTTATGCCCTTCCCCTGAAGTACTCTCATCTTGTTGGTATGGCGTGGGACACGAAGAAGAGCGGCAAGTGGTTTTGTTATGCAACGGTGCAGCAATCCCTTCAGGCGATCCAACACCCAAACTTTGAAACGGCCTGGGTCACCTCGTCGCCTCCTGTCATCGCCCAATCTGGCAGGTTGGTTGATCATCCTCTTGACTCTGACCGTTCTTTCTTGCTCTTGCGCTCTCATCGGGATAGGCACTTCGTCGACCTCCGCGTTTCTCGCCACCCGGACTCCCTGGCCGACCTTCACGCCGCCCCCTGTTTCCGCTCTGGCAGCCAATCCTTCGTCAGTCCCCTCTACACCGGCCACCGACCTGCCTGCAGCCCAGGCCGGCTCGGCGGCGCCTGGTTCTACCCCTTCCGAGTCTGATCTGCCTGTTGTGCCCACCACGTCGGGGGCAGAAATGAATCTGGCGACACCCACTCCCCTCCCTTCTGAGCCTGCTCAAGCCGCCTCGCCCGCTACGTCTGCCACCCTCTTGGCCACGCCTGCGCCTTCGCCCTCGCCTACAACTACTCTCACCCCAACTCCCTCACCCACTACCAGCCCCACCGCTACGGCTACCTCACCCCCCACCCCTACGCCCTCTCCGCCGCCTACTGCGACTCCCTCCCCAACGCCTCTGGCCGAGAGTTGGTCTTTCGCCAACGTATATATCTACAACGACCAGTATGAGGATGCTTTGCTCCTCTACGGCGAGTTGATCAACGAGACCGATACTCCCCAAGAAATACTGGCCATAACCGGCACCTTTTACGATGGACAGGGGCAAGTCGTCGCCGGCGAAGAGCAGAGCTTCGAATATATCCCGGTCGAGGTTTTGCCACCGGGCGCTCGTACACCCTTTGAGTTGATCGTGGATGGGGCCCAGGCTGCTGTCAGCTACGAGTTACGCGCTCAATTTGAACCATCGGACGCGCAGGTAAGCCAAAATTTCGAGTTCTCAGACCTCGATCAATGGATCGACGAACTGGAGGCATATCGCATAGAAGGAACGATCCGCAACGTTGGTGCACCCCTTACCGACTATTTGACTATCCTGGCCGTTCTCTACGATAGTCAGGGCAACGTGTTGAACTTCGGTGAGTATCTGGAGCCTTATCCGAGAAGCCTGACCACCGACGCAACCGCGTCGTTCGATTTTGTGATCGACCCGCCTCACGAGGGCACTGTGCGATACGAACTCATAGCCTTTGGACGATAGCCCGAGAACTCGATCCAGGAAAGTTACACCGGCGGAGTGAGCATCCCCAGATGCGAACGGCATTTCCCGAGAGAACTCGATCCAGGAAAGGGGGTGATGGTCGCAAGCAGATTGAGGAACAGTTTGGAGACCAGATACGGATAAGGGAGGTGATGTAACGTCTTGTCATAAACTATGTACGCTAGAGAACAACTGGGCTTACATTATCTGATGGGAGGAAGGAACCATTATGAAAAAGAAATTTCTGATCCTACTGAGCATACTGATCATCAGCTCGATGTTTGCTACACCCGTCGCCGCCGGCGGACCCGGTTTTAAAGCACTGCAGCCGGGCGAGTTTGTGGTCTTCGAGCAGGATGTTCCCATCAATCTTGTTTTCGTCGGCTACGATGGTATGATTGACGAGGGTGACCTGCTTGGCCAATTGCCTGCCACCTACGAGCCGGTCGTGCGCTATCCTCAGTTCTACGGCTTGCCCGGACGGCCCCTCGGGTTGAAGTTCAACTTCGACTACAATGTCATCTACGCCGGCCCCACGTTCGAGAAGCGATTCTTTAAATACGTGCAACGCATCGGCGAACCGGGCGATCCCACTTACTTCCAGCAGTTGTACAACGATCAGGAAAACAACGTGTTGGACGTGACAGACCCGGTGCTCTACGTGGATGCCCCATCGGTGGAGAACTGGTTGTGGACCCGTGGCGGTGGCTTGTTGGGCATCGATACCCGGCATAGCTATACCATCTACTTCATCAACTGGTATGGCCGCGATGATTTCCAGTTCCACGTTTACACCAAGACCGACGAGCCCGATCCGGACACCGGCTACAACTTCGGCGAAATGCGGAGCTCGCGAAAGATGATCGCCTGGGGCGGGAGCCACGGCCGCACCTGGTTCTACGACCTCTCGGCCGGCCCCGAAGCCTGGACCGACAACTGGAACGTGGACGAGCCAGACCTGGACGATAATGGCTACGAGGACTATCGTATGCCCCCCATCTGGGAGTACACGCCGGGTGGCTACCGCGATCCGTCGGCACTGAGCAGCGACCTGGGCCTGGTGACTCGCTTCGTGGGCATCAACCTCCTCTTCACCACCTCGCCGCTCTACGATCCGCTGGTCACCGCACCCGGTCGGCGTGGCGACAAAGTGGTGCACATCGAGATGTTCGAAGACGACCCAGGCAGCAGCGGCCTGGATTGGATCAATACCGACCATATCTACGATAAACTGTATACGTTCCAGCCCTACTACCGCTGGCAGGTCAACCTGGAAGACAACGACCCAATGGATCCCGGCGCCGAGCGAGCCTTCCGCATCTTCACCGGCCTTCTGGCGGAAGACGACTGCTGGGTTGCCTACGGCACCCCCTTTGCCCAACTCTTCTGCTACTTCAACGCCAATCTCGGTCTTTACGTCCCGCCCTACGGCCCCACCGACTACGTGGGTGAGGTTTTCGCCTTCAACACCACCGACGATAACATGGGCGACCAATGGGGTCTGCTGGGCTTCGCCGACGACGACTGGATGACCGGCACCCAGAGCTACGTCTTCCAGTTCGACACCGAGTTCTACCGCTACCTGGGCTACGGTTTCAGCGACACCACCGTTCACGAGTTTGGGCATCACATCGGCATGTCGCACCCGCACGACGGTTACGACTCCGAATATGGGTTCGACTATGGCCCGGGCGATAGCTTCTACTTCGCCTGGTCCGGCGACGAGAGCAACACGGTGATGCACTATCTGGGCTTGAGCAGTGGCTTTGGCCAGTTCGATCAGGACAATATGTATCGCTACGAAATGGCCGGCTACTTGAACTGGGCCAACGATTTGCTCGACGACGTCGTTGCCCATCCCAAAGCCTACAAGGTGAAAGGCTTGCTCAAGAAGGCCGAAAAGAACGCGCGTCGGGCTATGCGCAACTGGGATAACTGGAACTACCGCCAGGCCGTGCGCAGCGCGCGCCAGGCCTATGGGGCCGTTGCCATTGCTGCTATGCAACTGGGCATCCCCACGACCACGACTTCCGCCTTCACCACCTTGTCCATACCCAACGCCAGTGTCCCGCACGAGGGTGACCCAATCCGCTACCCCGACAATTAGTACTCCTCGGCGGAAACAAACCGGCAGTTCATATCACGCTATAAACAAAGAGACCCCCGCGATCGCGGGGGCTCTTTGTTTGTAGTGCCGTGCATTATTGTTTTCCCCCCATAATGGGACCCAGCGGTTTGCCCGGCCCCAGGCAACGCACAAAGTGTGCCTGCCGGTCGGTGTGATAGCGGAATATCTCGTCTCCGTAGGCCAGGGCAATTTGATACCCCGGCACCGGCACAGCCTGGACGAGTCCCTTTTGGCTGCCACATCCCAGTCCCGGGTCCGTCCAGGTGCGGGTGATGACCTCGACGACCTGGATTTGCTCGACGGGCACGCTCAATGCCGCCGCCAGGTCGGCCTTCACCAGGGCTTCGGTCTCGGCCAACGAAACAATCTCCTCGGTCGCGCCTGTGTCTGGCTCTTCCTGAGCCAACGGGGGCTCAGCCGTCTCCTGGCCCACCGTGGCGTTCTCCTCGAGGGGTTCGGGGCTTACGTCCGAGGGAGATTGCTCTTCCTGGGCCTCGGGTGTTTGCTCTGGCTGCGCCTGAATTGTTTCCACGGTTGCTTCCTCCACTTCGGTCAAAGGTGACGCAACGGGAGGGACGGTCGCCGGGTTCACATCGGATGTGGGAGCAGCCCCACCTTCGTCGGGCGCGCGATCTGCATCTTGCCCAGTATCGCTTGCGCCACAGCCCCCTATGCTCAACCCAACCAAAGCGATCACCATTACCAAGAACAGCACGCGGGCCATTTTCCACCCTCCTGAGTCAGATTATCATCTCTGTCTTTTAGACGCGCCAGATGGCCCAAAGGTTCCCTCGTGGGCCTGCGCTATCCCGGTTTTATAAACTGGAATCCGTTTCGGTAAGGCACTACCTGTCGGTGGTAATCCGTCACGTATCGAGTCAACCCGTCCTCGATTTCGCGCCAGCGTTCGCTGGCCAGAATTTCCTCGATGGTCTCCTCATCTTCGGCTACCAGGCCGATGAGCCGTTGCGGATAGTCTCCCCAGGCAGTGTGCCAACCCTCGATCATCTCCAACCCCATGCTCTGGGCCGTCGGCAAGAATTCGCCCATCATAAAGCGATAATATGCTTCCTCGTGAGACGGCTTCACGTTGTAAGCGATAAGCAGTTTGGCCGGCATCGAACTTCTCTCCCAGGTTTTGCCTCGAATCACATCTGAGGTACAATGAGGCGAGGCGTTTTTGTCAAAATGTCAGAAAGGGGTTGATTATGCTCTCAGGCAAGAAAAAGTGGAGCAGGCAACCAGGGCTGGTTCAGGTTTACGTGACGTCAGGGCTTTTGCAGGCGGAGATTATCAAAGGCAAACTCGAAACTTACGGAATCCCAACTTTACTGGAGTACGAGAGTTTGGGCCCGGTGTTGGGTCTCACCCTCGATGGGCTGGGTCAGGTCCGGGTATTAGTGCCCGAAGATAAGGCCGAGATAGCGCGCGCTTTGCTCGAGGAGTCGGAAGAGAGTGACGACCCTCTCACCTGACAAAGGCCTCGCCGAAAGCGCCCATCGTGTCGGGGATGTCTTCCGCTACCTATTGGTTTACAGGACGTAGGCCGCAAACCAGGTAAGAATCTGCTCAATTGCCTGGGCCATCAGCAGCGAAACAGATAGGATCACACCCACCAGCATCGCTGCCACCGCCATATTGCCCTGCTGCAACTCCGCCAGCTCGTCAATCTGACCGGTGAGCCGGTCGAACAACCCCACCGCAAAAATAATGGCCGATAGAGCCAGGATCAGCCCCACCAAAATGCCCGCAGCCTGGGTGAGCAAAGCAAAGGCGGGGTAGAGCCTGGCCCCGGTGTCGCCCGACGGCGGCACAGTGAGAGTCGGGCGGAGTATCAGAGCAATCCCCACGATGATGCTTCCCAACACAACCCCCATTGCGGTGTTGCCGCGACGCAGTTCTGCCCATTCGTCCAGATTGCGGGTGGCCCGGTTGAACAATAAAAGGCCCAAATAGGATGCGACAGCCGCCAGGATCACGGCAATGACAATTTGCGCCACGCTAACGAAAAGCTGTCCCATAATCCCCCTCCCGTAGAATCACAATCTTGCTATTTGTTGACGACGATTATATCACGCTGCCTGTGCCTATGTCAACGCTCCCCCATTCGTGATTTTCTGTCCTTCGTGGTAAAATATGCCTGTCAGGTGACAGGCACTTGCGGTGGATGTCTCAAAGCTAAAAAATTCGCCGGTATTCATTGCCACGTTCAGGCGAAAGTGCCCTCTACAAGTGCCTGTTACCTAAAGCCTGAGTAGTAACCCAAGTAAGAAGTGGTGACGCTTATGAGTCTGCCGAATTTGCCATTTATCTCGCGTATTCGCCGCAATCACGGCCTGGAACACGCTACCATCCACGTCTTAATTCAACGGAATCCCTATCTCTCGCTGGTTGGGCGCAGTGACTGGGGAGGGTTCTCCATTTACGGCCAGGTCACAACTCAGGAAGTAGAATCCGCAGCCCACGAAGCCCTGGCTCGATTGCGAGCAGGAGAGCAAGCCCTGGCAGTCCATCCGCGCTGCGGTACTATGCTGGCGACTACAGGCATTTTGAGCGGCGTGGCGGCCTTCTTCGCCCTTGGGGTCAGGCCCTCTCGCTCCCGCTTCCGCTGGGCACACCTGCCCGAGACGCTCACAGCCGCCACGGTCGCTGCCATCATCGCTCAACCGCTGGGATTGCTCCTCCAACAACACGTCACCACCTCCAGCGACGTGGAGCATCTGCAAATTGTCCGCGTCTACAAGCAACGTGGCGGCCCGGTCCCGGTGCACCGGGTCGAAACCAGGTAACGATGTTCTACATTTTCCACGGTCCCGACGAACTCTCGCGAACCGAAACGTTGGCCAGACTCAAGGCTCAGATGGGTGATCCCGCTATGGCCGAGCTGAACACCACCCTTCTCGACGGACGCTCGCTGACGCTGGGTGAACTTCAGCAGGCCTGCGATTCACTTCCCTTCCTGTCCGACCGGCGATTGGTCATCGTTAATAACTACCTGACTCGGCTGGGTGGACGTGGCGCCTCCAGGTCCTCGTCGGGGAAGGGGGGGGCAGAGCGAACCACGCTCACCGCGCTGGCCGACTATCTGCCCACGATGCCCGACACCGCCCGCCTCATCTTTGTCGAAGACGAGACCCTGCCCAAGACCCATCCCATTCTACGGCTGGCAGAAAAGCACCCGGCTGGAAAAGTTTACACCTTCGACGGTCCCGGGCGCGGTGAATTGAGTGGCTGGATCATCAAGCGAGTGGAGCATAAGGGAGCTTCCATCGAGCGATCGGCCGCCGATGCCCTGGCCACGGCCGTGGGCGATGACCTGCGCCTGCTCGACTCGGAACTGGACAAGCTTGCCATCTATGTGGGGGACGCGCGCCCGATCACCATCGCCGATGTGGACCTGCTCGTTCCCTACGCCGGCGAAGCCAACGTCTTTGCGATGGTGGATGCCATTGGCCGACGCGACGGGCGAATCGCTCTGCGCCTGCTGCACAAACTCCTCGACGAGAACGCTGCCCCCCTCTACTTGCTCAGCATGATCGTCCGGCAATTTCGCATCCTTATCCAGGTCAAGGAACTGTCGGCGCAAGGCCTGGCCATCTCGACCATTGCCAAGCGGGCCGGGCTGCATCCCTTCGTCGCCGAAAAGGCACAACGGCAGGCGATGAACTTCTCGATGGGACAACTCGAACTCGTCTATGCCAGGCTGCTCGAAACTGATCTGGCCATCAAAACTGGCCGGATGGGGGACGTGCTCGCTCTGGACACGCTGGTCGCCGCTTTGTGTGGTCCCCGCGACTGAAAGGCTGTTTCGATTGGTAGAGGCGCACTGCAATATCAGCCGGGATCAGTACCTTCTGGGCCGGAAAACTCGTTCGACAGGGTTGAGCCATTTCTCTGTCAGCGGATTGAGCGGATTGAGCGGATTGAGCTGATTGTAACACTCCCTCCCCTTCGTAGGGGGAGGGTTGGGGTGGGGGTGGAGGGGTCGCTGGAGAAACACCCTGCATCCGGGACGGAATCTCTCTCCGGGCGAGATGCCCCTCCCCCTAGGGCAATCGCATCTTAATTTTATACCAATTGCGTATTGAAAGGCTGTATTTTCTGCCCGCGCCGGAATAGGGATTCCGGCGCTGCGGGATGCTCATCGCCCCATCTCGTAGCCCCG
>JAJRXB010000053.1 GCA_024276515.1 Chloroflexota bacterium | reverse complement strand
TCGGCGAGTCAGCGAATCGGCGAGGTGGGGGGTGACTCGCTGACTCGCTCATTCGCTGACTCGCTGATTCACATTCCTCTGGGCAGCAACGTGGAGCCGGAGCCGCCCGCAGATTACGACCGGGGTCGCTGGCGCGCTCGACTGGGGGTGAAAGACGATACGCTGCTATTGGCCTACTTCGGCTTTCTCAACGAGAGCAAGGGGGGCGAGGACCTGGTGCTGGCGCTGGACCGGCTGGTGCGCCGAGGATACGATGCCCGCCTGCTGATGATCGGTGGGCAGGTGGGCGACGTGGACCCCACCAACCGCGCCTACGCCGACCGGGTGCGGTCGCTCATCCGGGCGCAAGGACTGGCGGAGCGAGTGCATTGGACCGGCTACACGTCGCCCCAGGAAGTGTCGGCCAACCTGCTGGCGGCCGACGTGGTGGTGATGCCCTATCGAGATGGGGTCTCCTTTCGGCGCACCACCTTCATCGCCGCGTTGCGTCACGGCCGCCCGGTGGTGACCACTCACCCGGCCATCCCGCTGGCCGAGTTGCGCGACGGCGAGGAGGTGCTCCTCGTCCCCCCGCGTGACGTGGACGCGCTGGCAGAAGCCGTCGCCCGTCTGGCCGGCGACGCCGAACTGCGCGCGCGCCTGTCCGTCGGCGCCGAGGCGTTGGGACGGCGGTTTGACTGGTCGAAAATCGCTCGGCAGACGTTGGCCGTGTATCGGGAGATGATTCCTTGACTGGCCGATTGCGTGCCCATTGGCCTCTCGGTGTGATTTTGCTGCTGTATTTGGGCCTGGGCGTTGCCTACGGCCTGGTCAACCCACCCTTCGAAGGTCACGATGAGGAGGCGCACTTCCGTTACGTCCGCTGGCTGGCAACCCGCCACAGCCTGCCGGTTTTTGCCGAAGGCCCCTCTTACGAGGCATTCCAGCCCCCTCTGTACTATGCACTGGGCGCCCTGGTCTCCGGGTGGATTGATACCAGCGACCTGGACGACCTTACCAGCCGACGCAATCCGTATTGGCCCTATGCGATCGGTGAAGTCGGCAATGATAACAAGAATCAGTACCTGCACGGCCCCTGGGAGAATTTTCCATTTCGGAAGACAATCCTGGCCCTCCACGTGGTTCGCTGGCTGTCTCTGCTGATCGGCGCGGTCACGGTAGGTGCGGCCTATGCCCTTGCCGCCGAGATTTTCCCCGCTCACCCCTACCTGGCGCTGGGCACGGCCGCTCTGGTCGGTCTCAATCCAGAGTTTCTATACGTCAACAGTTCGATCACCAACGATGGCCTGGTGGCAGCCCTGACGACGGTGACGATGTTGGTCGTATTGCGCGGCGTGCGCAGAGGTTGGACAACCCGAACGGGCGCGCTGCTCGGCGGGCTCACAGCGTTGGCGATTCTGACCGAACTCAGCGCCCTGATCCTGTTGCCACTCATCGGCCTGGCTGCCGCAGTGGAGGTCTGGCGGACACGTGACACCAAACGGGTATTCCGATACCTGGCGGTGGGCGCCGGTGTGACACTTATGCTCAGTGGTTGGTGGTTCCTGCGCAACTGGGTTCTATACAGAGATTGGACTGGCATTGAGCGCATGCGTGATATAATCGGACGCTACGCCGCCCCCCTGACCCTTGCCGACGTTCGGGTGGCTATCGCCAACATCGAGTTGTCCTATTGGGCTTTTTTTGGCTGGAACAATGTGCCCGTGGCGGCCTCGATCTATCTGGGTCTGCGTCTCGTCACCCGCGTGGCCCTGATCGGGCTGCTGCTCGCCCTGTACCGGGAAAGGCATCGAATCCGGCCGGGAACTATTGCCTTTCAACTGCTCCTCATCGTCGCCTGGGCCGGACTGACGGGCATAGCGGTGGCCTACTACATCAGCGGGACGCCGGCCGCCACCTATGGGCGCAATCTGTTCATTGCCGGCCCGGCCCTCTCACTGTTGATGTTCCTCGGGCTGTGGCATCTGTGCCCCCGGCGACTCAGGCCGGTGGGCACGTGGCTGGCCGTGGCGGCTATGGCCTGCCTGGCCCTCGTCTGTCTGGTGTTCTATCTGGCGCCGGCCTACGCCAGGCCACCCGTCATGGCAGCCGATGATCTGCCTTCCATTTCCCATCCTCTCGATGTGCGCTATGGCGACGAGGTGGCATTGCGCGGATACGACCTGGATCGCACCGACGTGCATCCCGGTGAGACGCTGCGGGTGACCTTCTACTGGGAGGTTTTGCAACCGATTGAGCGGGACTACAGTGTGTTCGTGCAACTCTTTGGGCGGGAGCAGCGCGGCATTGGCCAGCGCGACACCTATCCCGGCCTGGGCAATCTGCCGACCAGCCAGTGGCAACCGGGGACCATCGTGGTGGACACTGTCCCGGTGCCCGTGTCACCCGAAGCCGAGGCGCCAGCCCTGGTGCGCATTGACGCCGGCCTGTACGAATTGGAGACGTTGACTCGCTTGCCGGCGTCTGACGCGGCGGGAAGACCCGTTGGTAGCACCATCGGCACGGTCAGACTGCTGCCCTGGCAAACGCCGGTCTACACGCCATCGCGGGTGGTGGATTTTAACCTCGGCGATCAGGTGACCCTCACCGGCTACACCGTGGAGATGCTGCCTCCCGACCAGCGCCGCCTGGATGTGACCCTTTACTGGCAGGCGCAGCGCCGGCCAGATATGGACTACGTCGTCTTCCTGCATCTGGTGGATGCCCAGGGTCGGCTGGTACAGCAGAAAGACGAGCAGCCGCTGGCCGCAGACTACCCGACCTCGCACTGGATGCCGGCCGAACCAGTGGCCGACCGGCATCAAATCTCCTTGCAGGGTGTGGCGCCCGGCCGGTTTGAGCTGTGGGTCGGCATGTACGATCTGGGTAGCGGCCAACGTTTGCCGGTGTACGATGCCGCCGGCCGGCGATTGGCCGATGATCGGATCTCGTTGGGGACAATCGTGGTGAGCGATGGACGTTGAGGGACAGACCAGACGTCATATAATCGGGCTCGTCGTCATCTTTGTGGCCCTGGGTGTGGTCTACAGCCTGGTCACGCCCATCTTCGAGGCCTCCGACGAGCGGTGGCATTACCCGGTGGTCAAACACATCGCCGATGGGCGGGGGCTGCCGGTGCAGGACCCGACCGTCCCTGCCCCCTGGCACCAGGAGGGGAGCCAGCCGCCTCTCTATTATCTGCTGGCGGCCGGGCTCACCTTTTGGATTGACACCGGCGACTTCGCCGACGTGCAGCGACCCAATCCGCACGCCATCGTCGGTCTGCCGCTGGTCGTCGGCAACAAAAATATGATGATCCACACCGACCGCGAGAATTGGCTCCTTCGACTGCGCTC
>JAJRXB010000052.1 GCA_024276515.1 Chloroflexota bacterium | reverse complement strand
TGAACTCGGGGATACGGTACGCTGCCATGTTTATCCTCCTGCCAAAGTGTAGTCGTTGCGAGCATGGCTATTATCCCCCAATTGGCCGTTGTTGGCAAGTCGATGTGATTGTTAATGTGTCAACCTATTGTGAACCATCCCTTTTGCCCATAACGAAGTGGGGAGATTGGGCCTGGGAATCAAGTGAGGCCTGGTCATAATACATCAGGCAGCTCTCAAGAAGATTTCGAGGCAATCTTGTAGCAGCAGGCCCAGGCCAAGCTCGAAGCGGTACCAACAAGGCAAGCTGATAGACAGAGATAACTTCCAACGCGATTCATTAGAAGATCTATGACCAAGCCTCAACGGTCATGGGGGCTTCCCTACGAAATTCTATGGAACCTCTCATCATGCGGCCATTTCCGCTGGAAATAACAGGGGTACTCTCTACTTCACGCAATCCGCGCAAAAGGTGCAGCCGCCGTCGGGCGGCCGTTGCACTTTTTGCACGTTTTGCATCGAAAAGGGGTATCCCTGCTTTTTTTTGCTGGCGGCCCTCAGCCACCTGTTTTGCTCTCAGGCCCGGCACCAGCGGACGACCGCTCTTCCATCTGCCGCAGCACGGCCACGAACTTCGCCGTCCGGGTGTATCCACCCCGCCCCGAGCTGAACAGCAAGCCCTGCTCCCTCAGTTCGGCCACGTAATTCTGAATCGTGCGCTTGCTCCATTTCCCGCTCTGGGCCATCTGGGCCACAACATCATCCAACCGCAGGCTATGATGGTGAGCGAACACGTTTTCCACCAACACTTTCAAGCCATCCCTCTCCTCTATCCGCTGACGCAGCCAGGCTACGGCCTTGGTTACCTCGGCTTCGTCTCCGCCCCCAGCCTGGCGCTCTCGCTGCCTGGCGTAGGCGTCCAACCGCATTTGGCGGTAGACACGATCCAGGTAGCTGGCGATGTAGTCCACGTGCTCTCTGCCAGCCACCGTCTGCCCCAGCAACAGAGACAGGCTGAGCGACAGCCGGGCCAGTTTGACCTTGGTGTCGTTGGCTACCAACGGGATGTCGTTGGCCGCCCGGTAGCGGCGGGTCAGCTCAGTGGCCCAGTCGTAGATGGCCTGCCGGGCGGCGGCGGTGAAATGGAGATCGTCCGGCTTGGCCTGCCAGGCGCGCAGGATGTTGTGCCGCAGCCACAAGAGGTCCACCTCGTCACCGTCGCCGGGCGGGGCGTTGATGGCCTCAATGGGAATGTCAGCCTGGTCGAATACCACGACCAGGTCAAAGCGGGCGATGTCCGGCTCGCCCATCAGGTCCTTAATGGCCTCGCACGGGTAGCGGTAGCTGCTCACTGGCTGGCGCGGGTTGCCGATGGCCACGAACCGGGTTCGGCAAGGGTGCTCGCCGCTGACAATGCGCCGCACCCTGACCATCCCCGCACGCCGCGCCTCCCGGCCCTGGGCCCACTCCTCGCGGGGGATGGCGTTGACGCCGTCCACCATCAGCAGCCGGCCGTCGTTCTGCGGTAGCTCGCCCCAGATGAGGAGGTGGCCCCGCGTGCCCGATTCGATGCCATACAGCAACCCCGACCGGCTGGCACATTCCCCCAGGACGTAGGTGCCCAGCCCCAGGGCGGTCCGGGTACGGGTGGCCGTCTGGCTCTTGCCGGTGGTCGTGTCGCCGAAGAAGCCGATCTCGACCCAGCCTTTCACCAGCTCACCTTCCCACCGAAAGTAGAGCGGCGAGGCGTAACACAGCAGCAGGGCCAACAGAGCTCCGGGCCGGCCGTAGACCTTGGTCACCTGGCAGCTCCACGTTTCCAGCAAAGTGTCCAGTTGCTCCAGCGGCCAGCGGCGCACCCCGGCCGGGTCGAAGGCCAGGTCGGCCTCGACCGGTTCCAACCGGTCCACCAACAGGGTAACGACCTGCGTCTTGGGGTTGGCCAATACCATGCCGTGGGCCAGGAACCGCTGGACGTCGTGGGTCTTGGCTCCCACGTAAAACACATCCTTGCGGCGGTAGTCCTTGCCTGTCTCGTCCACGGTGCGGCTCCGGCTTCTCACTACCTCGCTGGCCAGGGGATAGACCCGCAGTTCGGTCAACGGCTGGGTGGCAACCGTCCGCCAGGCCAGTTGCCCACTCTCACAGGCGGGCCGGCCGTGGAGTTGACCGCCGCGCGCCCGGTGCCACAGCTCCTGGGCGATGAGCCGGTGCTGGCGCTGGTCGGGGACGGCGGTGGCGGCGATGAGCAGCGGATCGCACGCCGACAGCTCCACGTCGGTTGGCCGAGCCACCGGGCAGGCGGCGCACACTTCGGCGTCGTCCCGGTAGCGGGTGCAGGTCACCCCCCGGATCACGCGGGGCACGGCGAAGGTCTCGCCCACGCCGACCACGGACACGGGGACGACCACCCGCCGCCGGTAGTGTTGGGCGCGGTCAATGTCGGCCAGGTGCAGGGTGACCGGTGGCGAGGCGTCGCCGGCCAATGGACGCCCGGCGGCCAGTTGCCGGGCACTGCGCCGGGGGCGGGAGAAGGCGCTGGCCACCGTCCGCCGGGCCTCGGCCTCGGGCAGCCCGCTGGCCAGGGCCGGTGGCAGCAGCAGGTCGAGGGCCACCTGTTCTTGGGCCCCACACCTGGCCAGATCGCAAGCGGCGGCGAAGAGGGCCTGGTTGCGCTCGCCCTCGGGCGCGCCACCGTGGATGAACAGCCGCGTGGCCCGCGACAGCCGCTCCAGGTCGAACGGCAGGGGAACGTCGGACGCCGTCTGCGGCTGGTCGTCGCCGGGCAGGTCGAAGTCGTCCAGGGCAAAGCGCCGCTCCGGGTTCAACTCCAGGATGCGGCACAAGACCGGTTGGGCCGGGTCTTTCAGGTTCAGGGAACCGGGCAGGCGCATGACGCGGGCCACCTCGGCCACCCGGCGGTCGGCCCGCAGGTGGGCGGCCAGCCGCCGCAACACCTCTTCGCAGCGGGCCACGTCCTGGCCGCCGGCCAGCGGATAGGGCTCCCGCAGCAGCCAGTAGGCGTGTATCCCGTGTCCGCTATCTACCAACACCGAGGGCTGCAACGCTGGCAGAAGTTGGCGACGCAGGAAGGTCAGCGCCCGCCCTTTGTCGCCGCCGAAGTCCTTGCTGTCCAGGTCGGCCCACAGGGCAGGCAGGGCCGTCACGTCTTCCTTGCGACCTCGTTTGCCCCGCCGCAGGCCGACCCCGAAGTAGACGTTGTAGCCCACGGCGTTGAGCCGCTGTAAGTCCGCGATGGGGATGGTAGACGGCGTAGACCACAGATGGTGGGGAGTGCCGCTGCCCAGGCAGCGGTACTCCACCAGCCCGGCGTCTGCCGACCGATACAGACAGTCGAAGAAGGCCCGGGCGTGGGTCATGAGGTCAGCCTGCCTGGTCATCGACTCCCCTCCAGCGATGGGGTTAGCCCTGCCTCCCGCTCACGGGCTATCAGCCAGCGGGCCAAGTCGCGTATCCCGGCCTGGCGACGGCGGTAGAACGTGCGGCGGGCCACGGCCAGGGGCACGGCCGGCCGCCAGCGGGCCAGACTGGGGTCGTCCATCAGCGCCAGCTTCCACTCTTCATCCCCGCCGGACAGCAGCCCGGCTACCCGGCGATACCCCCCGGACCGCCCCCTGAGAGCGGGCCACACCGCGCCCAGGTAGACGGCCACCGCCCGCTCCAGCACCTCCGGCTGGCCCTTGGCGGCCAGCTTCAGCCCCAGGTCGCGCAGTTCCTCCAGCCCGACCTGCAAGAGCCGCAGCAGGGCCTCGCCCCGGTCGGCCGGGCCGTCTCTTTCGGTCCCGACCAGCCGGGCCAGGGGGTGACGGCCGATGGCCTCCCAATCGTCGCCGA
>JAJRXB010000051.1 GCA_024276515.1 Chloroflexota bacterium | reverse complement strand
TTCCCCCCTCGTCGCTCACCTGCCCCATCGCAGGTGCGGGCAGAATGACGGTTTGGGGCCAAACTCGAATTTAGATGCGATTGCCCTACGACGAGAGGACTGCTGTTGACAATATACATCAATTGCTGTATATTGTGAAGTGCAACAGCAGGAGGTATCAGCTATGCTCACCCATCAGGCTCTGCACGAAGTCATCACTCTGTCCGAGGCATCGGAACTGGCAGCCCGCTGGAGACACCCCATTGATCGGGGTAATTTGTTGCGCTACGCTCAAAGTGGACGGCTGACGGCTCGCAAGAGTAAGGGCACGTGGCTCACCACCCGCCATGCCCTGCGCCGGCTCATCGAAGAGCTGGAGGAGGAACCACGTGGCCGCCCTCGTATCATTTCCCCTCCCTCCGCCGTCATTGCGTTCAACACCGACGATGAGTTGAACGATATCCTGGTCCAGGTGCGACGCTTGCAGGCTGAATTGCAAGACCAATCGCTGTCGCCCGAGCAGGAATCCACCCTGTGGGACGAATTGACTGCCGAGGCAGTCTACTATACCAATCGCATAGAAGGCAACCGATTGACCTGGGAAGAGGCTCGCCAGGTCATCGAAGAAGCTCGTCGCCACGCTCAGCCTGTCGAGGGTTAGCCCTCGATGATGGCCCGTCACCGCGCCCGCGATGAGCAAGAGCTACGCAACAGCCTGGAAGTAATGGCCTGGATCGAGCATCTGGTCACTCATCCCGAAGTCCCTATCAACCTCGACTTGATTTGCCACTTCAACCGGCTTATCCTGCAAAAGACAGATCGTGACTTTTGGGCCGGACGAATTCGCTCAGCAGTGGATTGGCAACAACCAGAGGAGTGGAACCGCCGACGGGCCATCATCGCCCCTGACGACGAGGCCGGCTTGGTCGTGGCCGATCGGCGAACGGGCGAGATCATAGTCCGCTTCCCACCCGACGCCGAGGTAGGACCAAGACTGGCCGGGTTGCTGGAGTGGCTGAATTCAGAAACGGCTGCACGGCAGGACCCCATTGTACGATCTGCCCTCTTTCACCAACAGTTCACCGCCATCCACCCTTTCCGCGATGGCAATGGACGCACAGCGCGAGCTATCGTCACTTTGATTCTGCGTCGGGCCGGGTTCCGCTACGAGGTACTGAGCTTGCAGCGTGTCCTCGACGAACGGCGCGACGAATACATCGCCACCCTGCGCGCCGCCGATGCCGGCGATGTGACCGGATGGGTGCGTTTCTTCGCCCGCGCTGTGCTGGCCGCAGTGGAAGCGGCCAGACGACGAGTGGACGCCGCGACGTAAAGACTACCCAGCAGGAGCAACATTGATGAAAGCCCTCGTTTTCTACGAACACGGAGACCTGAACAAACTGCAAATCGCCGAGGTGCCTCGACCGGAGCCGGGGCCGGGCGAGGTGCTGATCCAGGTCAAGGCCAGCGCCCTCAATCACCTGGACATCTGGGTGCGACGGGGCTGGCCCGGCCTCAAGCTGACCATGCCCCACATCCTCGGCTCCGACGGGGCCGGGGTGGTGGCTGCTCTGGGCGAGGGAGTGACCGGAGTCGAGGTGGGAACCCGCTGCGCAGTGGACCCCGGCGTCAACCGCTACCCGGACGCCTACACCCGCCGTGGGCTCGACAGCGTGTCCCCCGGCTACACCATCATCGGCGAACACGCGCCCGGCTTCCACGCCGAATACGCCGTCGTGCCGGCGGACAACCTCCTCCCCCTCCCCGACCACGTGGACTTCGCTAGCGCCGCCGCCGCTTCGCTGGTCTTCCTCACCGCCTGGCGCATGCTGATTCACCGGGCGCAAATCCGGGCCGGCGAGAGCGTGCTCATCCTGGGGGCCGGCGGCGGGGTGAACACCGCCGCCATCCAAATTGCCAAATTCGCCGGCTGCACCGTCTACGCCACCACCAGCACCCAGGCCAAAATGCAAAAGGCCCGCGAACTGGGCGCCGACGTGGTGCTCAACTACCGCGACGACCCGGAATGGCCCAAAGCCATCTACAGGCTGACCGGCAGGCGAGGGGTGGACGTGGTGGTGGACAACGTCGGCCAGGCGACGTGGCGCGACAGCCTGCGCGTCGTCGCCCGGGGCGGGCGAATCGTCACCGTGGGCAACACCAGCGGGCCGGTCGCCGAAACCGATATCCGCTTCATCTTCGGCAAGCAAATCAGCATCATCGGCAGCACCATGGGGGGCCACCAGGATTATCGGGACGTGATGGCCCTCGTCTTCGACGGCACCTTCAAGCCGGTCATCCACCGGGTCATGCCCCTGGTCCAGGGGGTGGAGGCGATGGCGATTCTGGAGCGGGGCGAGCAATGCGGCAAAATCGTGCTCGAACCGTAGCGGGGGCGCGACACGCCGCACCCCTGCACCCATTCTTCGAGCCACGGGGCGTGGCCGTGATCGGCGCTTCGCGGGACCCCCACAAGCTGGGCTACGGCGTCGTCCGCAACCTGGTGGAGTACGGGTTCCGAGGCCCCGTCTATCCCATCAACCCCAACGCCCGCGAGATACTGGGCCACGTCTGCTACCCCTCCATTGCCGACGTGCCCGACCCGGTGGACCTGGCGGTGGTCGTCGTGCCGGCGCCGGCCGTGGCCGGCGCCGTGGACCAATGCGGGGAGCGTGGCATCCGGCACGTCGTCGTCGTCAGCGGCGGGTTCGGAGAGATCGGACCGGAGGGGCAGGCCCGCGAGGAGGCGCTGGCCCGCGTGGCCCAAAAGCACGGCATCCGGGTCGTCGGCCCCAACTGCATCGGCACCATCGACACCCACACGCCGGTCAACACCACCTTTGTGGTGGGCATGCCCCAGCCCGGCGACATCGCCTTTGTGTCGCACTCCGGGGCGATGTGCGCCGTGGTCATAGATTGGGCGCAGGGGGCCGGGATCGGCTTCTCGCGCATCGTCAGCCTGGGCAACCAGGTGGACGTGAACGAGACGGACATGCTGGCCGTCCTGGCCGACGACCCGCAGACCCGCGTCATCACCGCCTACGTCGAAGGGGTGGCCGACGGGCGCGCCTTTATGCAGACGATGGAAGCGGTCGCCCGGCGCAAGCCGGTGGTGGTGCTCAAAGGGGGACACGGGGAGAGCGGGGCCAAAGCGGTCGCCTCGCACACCGGCGCCCTGGCCGGCAGCGCGGAGGCCTTCGACGCCGCGCTGCAACAGAGCGGCGCGCAGCGCGCCCGCACGATGGAAGAACTCTTCGACCGGGCGCGAGCGTTGGCCTGGCAGCCCCTGCCCCACGGCGACCGGGTGGCCGTGCTGACCAACGCCGGCGGCCCCGGCATCGTCGCCGTGGACGCCCTCGAAGCCGCCGGCCTGCGACTGGCCCCCCTGGCCGACGAGACCCGCGCCCACCTGCGCCGCCGTCTGCCCCCCGCCGCCAGCGCCGAAAACCCGGTGGACATCCTGGCCGGGTCCGGCCCCGGCACCTACGCCGTCGCCCTCGACGCGCTCCTTTCGGACCCCACGGTGGACGCCGTCCTGGTGATGATGGCTCCCAACGACTGGTTTTTGCCCGCCAGTCTGGCGGAAGTCATCGGCGACGTGGCCAGGGCACATCCCAAGCCGGTGCTGGCCTCGCTGATGGGGCAGGCCTCGGTGGAGGGGGCGCTGGCCATTTTGAACCAACGGCGCGTGCCCAACTTCGCCTTCCCCGAGCGGGCTGCTTCGGCGCTGGCGGCGATGGTGGCCCGCCGACGGTGGCTCGACGCGCCCACCGAACCGCCGGTCGAGTTGACCGACGTGGACCGGCGCGCCGCCCGCGCCGCCCTCGACCGGGGCGACTTCGCGGCGGTGGTGGCCGCCTACGGCGTCGCCCTGCCGCCGACCCGGCTGGCCACCGGCGCCGACCAGGCCGCCCGTCTGGCCGACGAAATCGGCTACCCGGTGGCCCTCAAGCTGGTCTCGCCCCAGGTGACGCACAAGTCCTACGTGGGCGGCGTCGCCCTCCACCTGCCCGACACCGACGCCGTGCGCGCTGCCTTCGCCCGGATCGTGAAAGCGGCCCGCGCTGCCCACCCGGACGCGGTCATCGAGGGCGTGCTGGTGCAGAAGATGCTCACCGGCGGACAGGAACTCATCGTCGGCGTCCGGCGCGACCCGCAGTTCGGACCGCTGACGCTGGTGGGGGGCGGCGGCGTGGACGTGGAACTGCTGCGCGACGTGGCGATGGGAGTCGCCCCGCTGAGCCGCCCGCAGGTCGAGCGCATACTCGACGCCACCCGCGCCGGCGTCCGGCTCAAGGGCTGGCGCGGGAGTCCCCCCGCCGACCGGGCCGCCGTCCTGGACGCCATACTACGCCTGTCGCAGGCCGCCTGCGACTTCCCGGAAATCGCCGAACTGGAGATCAACCCGCTGATCGTGCTGTCTGAGGGTCAGGGAGCCTTCGCCGTGGACGTGCGTGGCGTATTACAACATACGGGCGGATAAACACAGCAAATTGTCTTGCCTGGAAGGAAAGAGTGTAGTATCATTCCTGGGAGAAGTTATGCCCCCCGGTGAAGGAAGGTGTAAGATGGGCAGTGTGGCAATGCAGCAGGTAGAGAACCTGCTTGATAAACTCACAGTAAGAGAACAAGCCGTGTTGCTCGAACGACTGGCCCGCAGGATAAGGCTGGCAGCTTTGCCTGCCCGCGTCCAGCCCCAAGATTTGTATGGCATCTGGAAAGGCAAATTTCCAGAAGACGTAGACCTGGATACGGCTTTGCGTGAGATCCGTCAGGCGTGGGAGACAGAGTGGGATGAGGGGGGAACGTTCGCTGAATGAAATTGTATGTGACCGACACCCATGCGCTCTATTGGTATCTGACAGCCTCACCCCATTTGAGCAATGCGGCGCGCACTGCCTTCGATGAGGGCGCCCGGGGCGAAGCCCTGATTTATGTGCCCGCCATCGTTCTGGCAGAACTGTATTACCTGAATCAGAAGTTTGGTCAGCCCCTCAACTTCGCAGAGGAATACGCCCGACTGGAGCAAAGTGGACAATTTGTGATGGTAGAATTTGCTCCAAGCGATGTGCTTGATTTCGACCAAAATGCCGCTGTGCCCGAAATGCACGACCGGATCATCGTTGGGCTGGCGCGCCAATTGGGTGCAGCGTGTATTTCTCGCGATTCGCTGATCGTGAACAGTGGTCTGGTGCCGATAGCGTGGTGACGGATAGAACTCGAACGGATTCAACTACTCCTGCCGTCTACCGACCAGTGTTCACCGTGATTGCCCCCGCCACGTTCATCCCCCCGTCAATGAGCATCACCGCGCCGGTCATAAAATCCGACGCGGACGAGGCCAGGTAGAGGGCGGCCCCGGTCAGATCGTCCACCTCACCGAAGCGGCCCACCGGGGTGACCGCCCGGATGCTCCTGGCGATGGATTCCGTCTGCCACAGCACGCGGCTGAAGCGCGTTTTGATCATCCCCGGCGCGATGGCGTTGACCTGGATGTTGTGCGGCCCCAGCTCCTGCGCCAGCGACTGGGTCAGCATCAGCACCGCCGCCTTGCTCACACTGTAAACTCCCATCGCCGGCAGCGGCCTGAGCCCGGCGATGGAGGCCACGTTGATGATCTTGCCGCCGCCTCGCTTCTGCATCTCCGGCACCGCTGCCCTGGCCACGCGGAAGTAGCCCATCACGTTCACGTCGAGAATCTTTTGCCATTGCCCCTCGTCGGCGGTGAGCAGCGGGCCGAAGTGGGGATTGGTGGCCGCGTTATTGACGGCGATGTCCACGCCGCCGAAGTGCTCCACCGTCCGCGCCACCAGCGCGTTCACCGCGTCGGAGTCGCCGGTGTGGGCGGCGACGGCCAGCGCCTCGCCACCCCGCTCCTGGATTTTGGCCGCCACCGCGTCCAGCGCCGCCTGCTTGCGGCTGCTGACCACCACCCGCGCCCCCGCCTCGGCGAAAGCCATCGCTATCGCCTCGCCAATCCCCCGCGACGCGCCGGTGACGATGGCAACCTTACCCGTCAGATCGAACTGCGCCCGTGAGTCCACCACACGCCTCCATTTGACATTTTTCGTATCCTTTACGTTCTTTGTCCTTTTTGCGCCCTTTGCAGTAAAATTCAGCCATCATTTGCCCGCAACACTTCTTGGGGAGACCACCCTGATTTGAGATTGACCGATTTAATTACGAAACGCAAAGCAGGCAAAAAGAAACCCAAACCGTGGCGACGGCGAATCCGGCGTGCCTTCCTGCTGACCGCGCTGGCCCTGGTTTTAACGTCCGCCAGCGTGCCGCAGGAGAAGGCATTTGACCTGCTCCTGTCGCCGCTCATCGCCGGCCGGCGCTTCGACTGGGTCGGCTGGGAAACGAAAGCCGTGCTGGAAGAAGCGGATTGGTGGCTGCACGGACGTCCGCTCCCCGGCGACCAGGCATCACAAAAGGCCGAAGTGCTGGCCTTCCTGAAGCGTCAACGTCAGATTGGCGAATTGGAGAACCGCATCCGGGACGAAGTGGCCCGGTTGCCCCAACACGCCCCGGCCTCTCCCACATTGCCAGCGTCCATTGCGGCACTGCAAAACGACCTGGACCACCTGTATCGCCGGCAACAAAAGGTCGCTCCCCGGGTCGAGCGCATTCTGGCGGCCCAGGTGAGCCAGGTGCTGGCCGACGAAGGATTCGGCCACGACAGCCGGGTGTGGCCCCCGGTCACCTTCCGCTTCAACGACCTGCCCACCTACCTGGTCATCTCACCCCGAGACGAGATTCGAATCTACCGGGGTATCCACCTGCTGCCCGACATATCCGAGGCGGAACGCACCAGCCTGGAAACGGCCATCGAAGCGCGTTTGGACGTGTCGGCATTGGTGGTGGACCTGGGGGGCATCGGAAGCTGGCCGACGATGGTCACCGATACCGCGTCGCTGCGCAGCCTGCTCGACATCATCGCCCACGAGTGGACCCACACTTATCTGCTCCTCCGTCCTCTGGGATTGCACTACAGCGACAGCCAGGATTTGACCACGATGAACGAGACCGTCGCCTCCATCGTGGGGAGCGAAGTCGCCGACCTGGTGATCGCTCGCTATTATCCTGAACTGGCCCCACCGCCGACGACGGCCAAATCGCCGGCCGAAGAGAGAAGCGCTCCACAAGATGATTTCAACCGGGCGATGCGTCGCATCCGTCTGCACGTGGACGAGTTGCTGGCCGAGGGGCGCGTGTCGGAGGCAGAAGCGTACATGGAAGCAGAACGGCAAAAGCTGGTGGCAGCGGGCTACCCTCTGCGCCGGCTCAACCAGGCCTATTTCGCCTTTTACGGCAGCTACGCCACCAGTCCCGCCTCGGTGGATCCCATCGGGCCCTGGATGCGCCAGTTGCGGGCCCAGAGCGAGTCGCTGAAGGCCTTCCTGGATCGGGTGGCCCAAATGCGCAGCCTCGACGACCTGTTGCGCACCCTGGGCGAGTGAGGCGTATTGCGTGTTGCGTGTTGCGTGTTGCGTGTTGCGTGTTGCGTGCTACGTTACGCGCCACGCAACACGCACCGCGTTTCACATTTCACGGTTTTAGTTTATAATTCAAGCCATACACCAACCGGAAGCCAGCATCCTGAGCCCGTCGGAAGCCAGCATCCTAAGCCCGTCGGAAGCCAGCATCCTGAGCCCGTCGAAGGGTGCCGGCGAAGGCTCTGCCAACCGGACCCGAGGAGTCATATGAGCCACAACTTCCCCCCCGAAACGTATCTGACGTCGGCGCAACGTCGCACCCTGTTCATCATCTTGCTGGTCGTGCTCAGCTTCTACCTGCCCATCAACCGGCTGGCGAGAGGGGGCACGACCGTTGACATCTGGCTAGACCAGTACGTGCCGTTTTGGCCCATCTGGATCGTGCCTTACCTGCTCAGTATTCCCTGGTGGCTGCTGTCCGCGTTGTGGGCATACCTGAAGATGGAAGATGCCCTTTTCGTGGCCTTCGTATCGGCCTGGATCAGCGCGTGCCTGATTGGCTACGCCATCTTCATTTTTTATCCCACCTATATGGTTCGCCCGGAGACGACTGGCACCGGCTGGGCCGAGTGGTTAATCCGTTTCACCTACACCAACGACCGGACTTACAACGCTTTTCCCAGTCAACACCTGTGGGACACGGTGACGGTCACCCTCGCCTGGAGTCGTTGGAAGCCGAAGTGGCGCTGGCCGCTGTGGGGCCTCACCGTCATCGTGGCCCTGTCTACTCTGTTCACCGGTCAGCATTGGATTATGGACGTGGTCGGCGGCACTGTGTTGGCGGTGATTACCTACTTCATCGGCCTGGCTATCGCCGCGCGTATGTCGCCAATCCCATGGCGACAGCCGAGTCGAGCTGGCCAATAACAGCCAGCTCAGGATGAGGACGTGAAAACATTTATCTCCCTCACCTGGACTGAGGGCATCAGCGATGGCGAAGCGAAAGTTCTCATCCACACCGTCGCCGAAATGGTCATCCGAGTGGGTGAGCGAGTTGGGCCCTGGTTCCAATCCCAGGCATTGCCCAGCGTCCGGCCCTTCGGCGATTGGGTGATCCTGGCAATGCCCCACGGGTCGGCCTACTCCAGCGTGGATTGGTATCTGAACCACTGCCGTACCCCCGACGGCAAGCGCATCGACGGGCCCGCCTACCTGCGGCTGGTGGAGATGGAGCCGTGGCAAAGCTCAACGCCCCACTTCGACGTGGCCCTCGTCGCCCAAGACCTGGCCGACGCCGAAGGCCAATCGGTGGCGAACGTGGCGTTGCCCGGTCTGGCGGCCGTGGCTTCGGCGCATCACGTGCGAAAGCTCGGAAGTCAGGAAGCTCGCGTTTTGGGGCTGCGTCACCTGGTCGCCCACGCCCTGGGCCGGGCGGTCGGCATTCCCCTGCCAACCCGTTCGACGGACGTGACACCTCACGGAGACGATTTGTATTGCACCAATCTGTGCGCGATGCGCCCTTGCTTCCACCTGCGTGACTTGCTGGAGTACAGCATGGAGGGGATGAGCCAGCCCAACCTCTATTGCGACGCCTGTGAGCACGACCTGGAAGCCACCTTCATCGGCTCACATTATGGCCTGAGTTGACACTTTTGGCATCAGGCATTCAAAGCGGTCGTTACCTCGCGGCGAAGGCGTTCCAGGTCGTAGCCACGCGGGTCCGTTTTGCGCCCTTTGGGCACGGCAACGTCCAGGTGGCCCACGATGTCATCGGGCTTGATGTCGTGCTTGCGACACAGGTAGGTGCACAGTCGCACGTTGGCCTGGTGCTGCTCTTCCGGGTAGGGGTCTTGCCCATCGTTGAGGTTCACCAGCTCGACGCCGAGGGCAAAGTTGTTGACGTTGGGCACTCCCTTCCATTCGCTCTTGCCGGCGTGCCAGGCCCGGTTTTCGTCACGCACGTGCTGGACGATGCGTCCATCCTTGCCAATGGTGTAGTGCGCACTGACCATCGCCTTGGGGTTGTTGAACCAGGTGATCACCCCTTCCAGCGAACTGTTGGCCGTGGCGTGAATCACAATGGCCCAAATATCGTTGGGATTGGGACGACGGTTAAAATTGGGCGAACCAACCCAGGTGATGGGCGGAGCGTCGGGGGCCGGCGTGATGGCGACGGGGGCGGTGACGGACACAGTTGGCGTCGGAGGCCGGGCGACCGGCGCGCCGGGAGCCGCCTCGCCTGCCTCTGGCAAGGGAGGGATGGTCAACACCTGTCCCACCCAGATGCGACGGGGGTCGGTGATACGGTTGGCCTGAGCAATCAGAGGATATTTGGCGGCGCTGCCGTACATCTTGCGAGCAATGCCGCCCAGTGTGTCTCCGGGCTGCACGGTGTAAGTGCGAGCGACGGGCGCCGACACAGACGGAGACGGCGGAGGGCCAGGCGAAGGAGCAGGCTGTGGCACCGGCCCTGCCCACCGGGTCAGCAACGTTGTCAGCACCTGGCCCAGGGTCCGACCTTCGGACCTGGCCCTGGCCAGCGCGCGCTGATACACCGCGTCGTCAATATCAAGAGTCACATTTCGGATCGCCATGTTTGCCTCCTGGCCATTCGCCCAATCCTGGTGTGTTTATCACCCCTTCCCTGACAGGGAGGGGCGGGGGGAGGGTGGAACCCCGCCTGGAGAGAGATTCCGTCTGGGATGCAGGGTGTTTCTCCGGCGTCCCCTCCACCCCCACCCCAATCCTCCCCCTGCGAGGGGGAAGGGGTGAACGCTTACCGTCGTCATCTGCTTGAGGTTGGGGCGCGGTCAGCCTGTCCTGCCGGAAGGCCAGGGGAGGCCGGCCCCAGCCGTAGTATTGCGCACTCGTCAAATCACGTGCAAAATCCGACCGCAATTGTTACAAAACACAAGTTCCTTGCCCGACCTGGCGTGATGAACCTGGCTGGTAGGGGGGCTCATACGACATCCCTGGCAGATGCCATCTTTCACAGCCGCCACAGCACGCCCGGCTTTGCGTTGGCGCAGCCGCTCGTAGGTGGCCACGTCCTCGGGGCCAATGGCCGCGACCAGCGAAGCCCGTTGCTCGGCCAACTCCTCCAACCGCGTCTGGAGGCGAGCCTGTTCGTCGGCCAGGTCGCTCTGGCTGGTGCGCCACGTCTCGCTGACCTGGGCCAAAATGGCCTGAGCGTCGCTCAAGCCCGCCTCGGCCTCCTCGGTGGCGACCATCGCCTCGAGCAGGTCTTCCTCTTTTTTCTCGCGCCAGCGCTTGAGCGACGCTACTTCCTCTTGCAGATTGGCTAATTCTTTGGGATTGGTGACACGTCCACTGTAGAGACGCCGTTCGTTGGCTTCGATCTTTTGACTCAGGCCACTCACCTCCAGGTCCAGGTCTTGCATCTGGGCCCGGCACTGAGCGAGGTGCGCCTCCGCGTCTGTCACCATTTTGCGAGACTGTTTCAGTTCGGCGCTCTCGCCCAAACTGGCGGCGATTTCCTCCAGCCGACGAGACACATTCTCTATTTCGGTGTCCACCTGTTGAAGCTCGTACAAATGCTGAGTCCGGCTCATAGTTGCTTTTCCCATCCTGCCCGACAAACGATCCTGGACCTTCGCCTCAAAAGTTCTTTGGGTAAAGCCTGGTCACGCCATCTTGCTCGGAGCGGGTCTGTGACCCGCGTATTTAGCGGATTGGTGCCGTCGGGTCACAGACCCGACGGGAGCAAGAGCCAACGACATTCGTCTCCAAATAGAAACAGCCCAATGCCGGCGGCATCAGGCTGCGACAACGAGCAGCGTACAATGGCAGCAACGCACCCACGCCTTGTGCCAGTTTGAGAGGCCCTCTCGGCGCGACGCAACCCCGCCCAGTCGGGACGGGGCCCCACGCAGGTGGGACGGGGCCCCACGCAGGTGGGATGGGGCCCCACACAGATGGGACGGGGCAGATGACAACGTGGCAGAAGTCATTTTGCCAGACAAACCTCTTCTTCAAGATTAGAGCTGTTTAAGCAACGACCAAGTGACCGGCACTTAATACTACAACCGTACTTCCCCTTTTGAGGGGGCAGAAGGTGACTGTCACCTGCAAAGATAGCCGGAATTCGCGACCATCGTCTGGCACGATGTAGGCGACTCTTTACCTACGGCCCTGCAGGTGACA
>JAJRXB010000050.1 GCA_024276515.1 Chloroflexota bacterium | reverse complement strand
GGACGGCGTCTTCCTCTTCTGCCGGCGGCGCGCCGATCTCGCGAAAGGCGGCCTGTACCGCGCTCGGCAGGGCGTTGTCCTTCTCGGCCCCTTTGTAGCCGCGCTGCACCAGCCGCTTCAGTGCGCCGGTGGTCGGTTCCAGGGCTGGCTCCACCACTCCTTTTTCGATCAGCTTGCTGCTTACCTGCACCAGCCCCTGGGCCACGGCGGCGGCGATGGCTACGGTGATGGGATCCATGGGCTCACCTCCGGTGTGTGGGGGACACTACAACGAATTGGGAAACGAACGAATCCTCCCTCGCTATTCGTTGTTATTCGTTGTATTCCCAGTTCGTTGTAGTCTCGTGGGTGTGGAAGAGGCTTCCGACCGGCTGCGGGAAGCCATATAATAAGTATACCCCAAAAGGGTCGGGGTGTCCAGAGACCAGCGGCAGTAGAAATACCAACGCCGACGGATTGCCCCCGGCCTTGGTTCTGAGGCAGGCTCAGGGCTTCACCTTCGGGGCTGGGGTTAGCCCGCAGGGCTTTGCTCTTTCAGCCCGGCGATTCAGCGCCGGGCAACCGATTTGCGGGTGGTGGCCCGGGCAGATAGGGAAGGACCCCGCAGCTTGCCGCGAGGTCCTTCGCTTTTGGTCACGCCTTCTCCACCGGGAATTGCACCTCGGTCACGTAGGACGCGGGGTCGCGGCCCGATTCCGGCCCTTGCGGGTAGACTTCCCGGCAGGGGCCGGTGATGCGGTAGCCGTTGGACTCGATCCAGGCCATCAGTGCATTGTAGGCCGCGCCGATGCTCTCGTAGCTCCCTTGATGCACCGCGCAGGCCATCCGCTCGACACCGGGCAGTTCACGCACCACCACACGCTCGCTGCCGACCACGGGGCCGGCGACCGGAACCGCCGCTTCCACGTCCACGTCTCGCTCCCGGTACTCGGGGTCGTGGTAGATGGCCAGCGGGGGGCCGGCCGGCCTGGCCTTGTGCTGGCCCAGGTGGGCGAAGAGTTGGCCGTAGAGTTGACTGACGTCGCTGTAGGTGGGGATCACCTCTCGTATCGCCGCCACCGTTTGCGGTTCAACCTTCTTGAGTACAACTTCGTAAGCAGGCATTTTGTCCTCCTGTTCGATCTGTCTCAGCCGTGCTTCCACGCGGGCCAGTCGCGCCTGCTCCTCCGCCACTTCTCGCTGGATTTCCATCTGTTTCATCCGCAGCATACCGCGAATCTGCGCGGGGGGCAGGTCGTCATCCAACAACTGAGCGACCTGATCCAGCGAAAAGCCCAGGTCTTTGAGGGCCAAAATGCGGTTGAGCCGGGGCAACTGGCTGGCCGAGTAGTAGCGGTAGCCGGTGAAGCGGTCCACATGGGCCGGTCGAAGCAGCCCGATCTGGTCGTAGTAGCGCAGGGCTTTCACCGATACCTGGCTGAGTTTGGAAAAGTCACCGATTTTGAACATCGTTCTCTGCTCCTGTGTCCGGACACGTGCTATTGGGTCGAAGGCCTTCTCTCTGATGTTATTATACCCCCTCCTGTGGGGGGAGAGTCAAGACCCAATTTCGGCAGTTTGTCCGCAACAATGAAAAAGCGTAGGCCGAAGCCTACGCCTGGTTTGGCGTCTATTCGATTGATGTTTTCGTGCCAACCTCGAGTCGCGAACTTTCCCGCCGGGTTCGGGGGGATTATACCCGTTTTTCTTTGAGGCGTGCTGCCTTGCCCCGGCGGT
>JAJRXB010000049.1 GCA_024276515.1 Chloroflexota bacterium | reverse complement strand
GGTTGGTGAGGTCCTGGCCGCGCACCAACACTCGCCCGCCGGTCGTCTTGCGCAGCCCGGTGACCACTTCGGCCAGCTCCCGCTGCCCGTTGCCGGCCACCCCGGCGACTCCCAGAACCTCGCCGCCCCGCACTTCCAGCGATACCTTTCGCAGCGCAGGCAGCCCCTTGTCGTTGAGAGCCTCCACCTGGCGCAGACTGAGGACCACCGGGCCGGGCTTCGCCTGGTCTTTGTCCAGCCGGAAGAGCACCTCGCGCCCCACCATCAGCCGGGCCAGTTCGGCCTTGTCTGTGGCCGCCGTGTCGAGGGTGGCGACGTTCACCCCGGCGCGCAGCACCGTCACCCGGTCGGCGAAGGCGGTCACCTCGTCCAGCTTGTGGGTGATGAAGATGACCGCTTTGCCCTCGTCGGCCATGCGGCGCAGAGTGTGGCCCAGCTCCTCCGATTCCTGGGGGGTGAGCACCGCCGTCGGCTCGTCGAGGATGAGCACGTCGGCCCCCCGGTAGAGCAGCTTGAGAATTTCCACCCGCTGCTGCTCGCCCACGGAAAGCTGCCAGATGAAGGCCGAAGGGTCCACCTGCAACCGATATTGGCGCGCCAGCTCCAGAATCTCCGCTTCCACCTGGCGCATGTTCAGGAAAAAGCGGGGACGGTCCAGTCCCAGGATGACGTTTTCGGCCACGGTTTGGGTGGGCACCAGCATGAAGTGCTGGTGGACCATGCCGATGCCGAGCTGGATGGCGTCGCGGGGGGAGTGGATGTCCACCCGTTGGGGAGGGCCATCCCCCGGCGGGGACAGAAAGATTTCGCCCGCGTCGGGCCGGTAGAGGCCGGAGAGGATGTTCATCAGAGTGCTCTTGCCGGCGCCGTTTTCGCCCAGCAGGGCGTGGATTTCGCCGGCACGCACCTCCAGGTCCACGTGGTCGTTGGCGATCACGCCGGGAAAACGTTTGACGATGCCGCGCATACTGACCTTGCGGTCAACACGGGTCTGCACGGCGGGGGGGGTAGATGAGTGGGTCATAGGAACTCCGCACGAATCAGATCTGATCCTTCCGCAGACCAAGAGCCTGCGGAAGGATCACCAATCGGTGAGGTCGTGATGCTCATTCTTCCGCTAGTGCTTCCGCAATGAAGGCCAGTAGCTTCTCTGCATTCATCGGATCGTGCGGCTGCACGTTCGCTTCGCTGCCATCGTGCATATGGTGGGGATGGGTCGCCACTTCTGGATGATGGGCCGCATTATCCCATCGCTTGAGCAGTTGTCCTGCTGCGTCCTGCCAGTGGAAGCTGTACTTCGTGACCTCCACGTCCTCAACGACCACTTGAAACCGTTCGAACATCTCCAACGCACTTCCATCACGAAGGATCAACCGATAGCGAAAAAGTCCACCCTCTTCCAGCACTTCTTCTCGCAGCACAGTCCAGTGTACTACACAGGGACTCAGGACAATAAGCGCTTTCAGACGCGCCAGATAATCGGCAGTTTGGCTCACAAAGCCGCCTCCAGATCTTGGACTTTTGCCCGGAGGGATTGATACAGTTCATACAACCCCGCCCACTCGAAGAACTCCATCGCGTCACCCAGCTCTCCAGCCTCAAAACGATTGTAGAACGTGGCGGAGTCCATATTGTAGCGTCGCTCGAACTCCTGCAAGTCCCTGGCGTATTGTTCCATACGGAGTTGATGTTGATTGAGTGCAACTTCCAAAAGCTTATCCACGACCTGGTTCAACGTTTCTTCGCCCGCGTAGATTTTCTTCAGCACTTCTAGCTTCTGCGAGGTCTTCATACTCCTGAATCTCCTTATACCAATTGTGAGAAGAAAGACTGTGAAATCCCCTTCCATCCGTTCCATCTGTCAGAGCCATCAGGTCCGGAATCGCTCCGGAATGGGGATTCCGGGGCTGCGAGATGGCGCGATGGGGCTGCGGGATGACGCGACCCGCTGAGCGCCGGAATCCCCATTCCGGCGCTCAGCGGGGAGACTCCCGCAGTGTCGGAATCGCATCCATCTCTTGTTCGCCCCTCTACTCTTTCACGAACACCCGGCCCAGGCCGCCCGGCGGCGCGCCGAGGAGGGAGTCGTGGATCACGCGGCGGACGCGAGTCGGCAGGCGGATCAGCAGCCGGTCCAGCCAGCCACTGCTGACCAGCAGCAGGGCGACGATCATCAGCGCAAAGGGAGCGCCGTTGAAGAACTGGCTGGGGATGCCCGGCGCCACCCGCTGAAAGATGCTGCCCAGCGATTTGAGTCCGCCGAACAAATACGCGCCAAAGGCGACTCGCAGCGGGTGCCAGCCGCCAAAGATGACGATGGCCAGGGCGATCCAGCCGTTGCCGGCCGTGTGCCGGTGACTCCAGCCCAACTTGATGCTGAGGGAATACGACGCCCCGGCAAATCCCACCAGCGCGCCACCGACGGCAGTGTAAACGTAGCGCATCAGGTTCACGTTGCTGCCCCGGGCAAAGGCCGCTTCCGGTCGCTCGCCGATCCCCTGTAATTTGAGTCCCGGCTGCGTTTTGAAAATGTAGAGCCACGACAGGATGATCAATGCGTAGCCAAGATAGACTACCAGGTTGTGGTTGAAAAAGATGGGCCCAATCACCGGCACATCGGCCAGGTAGGGGATGGGCAGGTGGGGCACCGACGGCCCTTTCAGCCGCACGAAGGGATTGCCCAGGAAGGAGCTCAACTCCGCACCCAGCAGCGTCAGCACAAAGCCGATGGCCACCTGATCCTGGCGCAAAGTGATGCTGCCGAAAGCAACGATGAGGGCCATCAACGCGCCGACGGCCATCGCCGCCAGAAAGCCGAGAATCACGCTGTCGGTGGTGTAGGCCACGGCGAAGGCGGTCATCGCCGACAGCAGAATCGTCCCATCGAGCGACAGGTTGATGACCCCTGCCTTCTCGGTGATGGTTTCGCCAATGCCGGCGAAGACCAGCGGCGTGGCCCCGCGCACCACCGAGGCCAGGGTTCGGATTAGAAGGACAGCGTTCATAGAATGCCCTCAATGGTTGGGTAAATTCGTGTTACATAATGCGTATTGCGTGTTGCGTATTGCGTGTTGCGTGTTGCGTGTTGCATTTCTCCTACGGTAAGGGTACGTCGTTGAGCAGATCTGTGATAGCAATGTGGTAGGGTGCTGGTTCTTCTCTCAATTTGTAACCTCTCTCGGCAGGGATAATGGTGAGGAGCAGACGGATGATGCGGGTCAACAGCCGGATGCGATGCATAGCAACGGGTTCTGATAGGAGGTGGCGTCCCTGGTAATACCAGCCCCGGGCCTCACGAGCCGAGCCGAGCGCGTATTCGTAGAAACGGGCCTGGTCTTTGCCGGATCGGCGACTGTATCCCTCGGCGATATTGGCGCTGATGGAGCCAACCGCCCGGTATAACTGGTCGGCTAGGCTGAGCGTTCGCCTGTCTCGAGACAGTTTGGATACATCGTGCCATGCCAAATCGCCGGCAAAAACCGCCAGACGATGGACTTCCATCCGCCAGAGCGGGTCATCAACGAGTTCCGATGGAACAGAGACCAGCCACTCTTCGTATGTCATCCTCTTCCCCCTTCACGCACCACGCACCACGCACCACGCACCACGCACCACGCACCACGCAACACGCATCACGCATCACGTTTCTTCACGCCCTGCGCCAGCAACACAAACAATACCACAAGTCCCTGCAACGTGCCACCCAGGGCCGAGTCGAGCTGCATGTTCAGTTCCAGCCGGGGACTGCCCACGCCAACGGCCGCGAAAAAGAGGGCGATGGGGATGACCCACAGCGGCCGGTAGCCGGCCAGCAGCACCACCAGCAGCGACAAAAAGCCGTAGCCGCCGGAGATGCCGGGGATCAATCGCTGGCGCACGCCGATGGCCTGGATGGAGCCGGCCAGCCCGGCCAGCGCCCCGCACAGCAAAAAGGCCCCCATCATATACTGATGCGTGGGGATACCCATCAAAAAGGCCGAGCGTTGGTTGTTGCCGATGGCCTTGAGCTTGAGTCCCCAGGTAGTGCCCCGCAGGGCAAGGTATACCAGGGCGATGGCCACCAGAGCCAGGATCACGGCGATGGGGTAGACCGCTAGATTCCCCAGGCGGGGCAGCCAGGCCTCGGCGGGAAAGGGCTCGGTGCCGCTCATCGTGGCCCGCCCGGCCGGCTTCCAGGGACCGAAGATGAGGTAATTGGTCAGCACGATGGCGATGAAGTTCAATCCCACGCCGCCAAAAATCTCGTGGACGCCGCCGTACACTTTGAGCCAACCGACCAGCAATCCCCACAGCGCGCCTCCCACCAGCCCCGCCATCAGCAGCAGCGGGATGAAGAGAATCGACGGCAGGGTCAGGTTGAGCGCCAGCCAGGTGGTCAACAGCGCGCCGGCCACAATCTGACCCTCCACGCCGATGTTCCACAGCCCGGCGGCAAAGGTGATGAGCAAGCCAGCCGAGCAGAGCAGCAACGGCACCGTGGCCGTGACCACCGAGGCCCATTTGTCGGGGCTTTCCAGCGCCCCCTGGACAATGTTCCGGTAGGCCTCCCCTGGCGGCGCGCCAACGATCAGCAGGATGAGGGTGGTGAACAGCAAAGCCAGGATCACAGGGATGAGACCAATCGCCAGGTTCGTCAGTCGTTGTGTCATCGGCAAATCACCAAATCGGCGAATCAGCAAATTGGCAAATCAACAAATCGGCAAACACCTGCCCCACCGCAGTACCCCGTATGGGGCACGCAGGTGCGGGTCGGCAGATTGGTGGTGGTTAAACTGTAAATGACGGGGGGATGTCATTGCGAGCGAAGCGACACTTGCACCGCACGCAAGTGCAGGTGAGCAATCTCCGGCCTGCAATACGGGGATTGCTTCGTCCGTTTCACTCCCTCGCAATGACATATCACTTACTTTTCTACCACTACCAGCGGATTTACGTTTGACGCATCACGCATCACACATCACGCTCCCCGCCTCACGCCCCCGATCAAATACCCCAGTTCCTCTACCGAGGTGCGGGCCGCGTCGATGGGGGGGGGCCATCACCCCACCGGAGAAGACGACGATGCGGTCGCTGCGTTCCAGCAGTTCGTCCAGGTCGGCGGAGATGAAGAGGATGGCCGTGCCGCTCCGGCGGCGGGCCAGCAGTTGTTCCCACACCCACATCGCCGATTCGATGTCCAGCCCCCGGGTGGGATGTTCCAGTGCCAGCAACTTCAGGGCCGGGGGCAACAGCGACAGCAACGCCCGCTGTTGGTTGCCGCCGGAGAGGGCCTCCACCGGGGTGTCGGGCCGTCCCCGGATGTTGAATTCGTTGATCTTTTTCTGGATTCCATTGGTGGCGGCGGCCCAGTCGATGAAAAAGGGTTGGTGGTCGCGTTGGGCCAGCACGTAATGTTCGGTCAGCGTCAGGCCCCGGATCAGTCCCTCTTCGATGCGGCCGGCCGGCAGATAGGCGACGCCGGCCGCCAGAAAGTCGCGGTAGGAGCGGCGGGTGAAATCCTGTCCGCCCAACAGCACCCGCCCCGACGACGGTTTTTGCAGGCCAACGCAGGCCTGGAGCATCAACCGCTGGCCGCTCCCTTCCAGTCCCGCCAGGCCGATGACCTCTCCTGCCCGCACCGTCAGTGATACGTGAGGGACGGTCAGGCGATAGGTTTGCACCGTCACGTCCTGGAGTTCCAGGACGGGCTCGCCCAAAGTCACCGGTGGCCGTTCGCTCTTGGGGAGGCTCTGACCGAACATCAACTGCACCAGTTGGTCGGCCCGGAAGGGGACTTCGAGGTGGCCGGTCACTTTGCCCCGCCGCAACACAGTGACCCGGTCGCAGAGTTCTTCCACCTCTTCCAGCTTGTGCGAGACGAAGATGACCGATTTACCCTCTTCTTTGGCCAGGCGGCGCAGCGTGGCAAAGAGCAGCACCTTCTGTGGGGCCGAGATGCCGGTCGTTGGCTCGTCCAGGATGATGACCTCGGCGCCCAGAGCCAACAGGCGCAAAATCTCCAATTGCTGTCGTTCGCCGACGGTCAGCGTGTTGACCCGTGCGTCTGGGTCGAGGGAGAAATGAAAACGTTGAGATAATTCCTTGAGCACGCGCCGTGCCCCCCGTCGGTTGGGGATCAGCCGGTTGTCGAAGGCGAGCAACAGGTTGTCGAGCACCTTGAGCGGCGGAAAGTCGAGGGGGTCCTGGTGGAGCATGCCGATGCCATACCGGATCGACTCGGCGGGAGAGGTGAAATGCACCGGCTTCCCGTCCACCCGGATCTCCCCTCCATCGGCGGAGATGAAGCCGGTGAGGACTTTCATCAGGGTGGTTTTGCCCGCGCCGTTTTCGCCCAAAAGACCGTGGATGGTGCCCGGTTCCACAGTGAGGGTGATACCGTCGTTAGCCCGCACGGGACCGAAGTACTTTTTGATGTCGCGGAGTTCGATTTTCATCTGTGGAATCCCGGTGGGTAGGGGCGACCCGCCGGGTCGCCCCTACCGAGTTGATGGGTTACTCGCTGGGGCCGGTCATGCCTTCCAGCAGTTGCTTGGTATACCAGATTTGCTCGTCGGTGGCCACTTC
>JAJRXB010000048.1 GCA_024276515.1 Chloroflexota bacterium | reverse complement strand
CGATGTCCCTGGCGATGGTCAGTGCCCGCAGGGGTACCTCTTCGATGCCGCCGAGGAGACCTGCACCCCCGTCCCTGGAAGCGGCACCAGCGGTGGCGGAGCAGCCTGCACGACCCTCTCCGTGACCATCCCCACTTGTGAGAAGGGAAAAAGAGAAGAGCCTTGTCCGCCAGGACAAACTCAATATTGCTATTACGACACATGGCTGGAGCAAGTGGTCTGCTATTGCGAGTGATCTGAGCCGCAGGTTGTCCAGCCCCCACCGACATGGTGGGGGCTGAAATGTTCTCTTGGGGAGAGAACGAAGGGGGGGATGCACAGCCCATGTCAGTCTTTATATAATGGAAACAGGCTCTACAATTTCCAGATTCCGCCCTGCTCATTGATTTACAGGGAAGAACGCAAAAAGGAAAGCGCCTGTGCTCTCTCCCCGTTGTCTCGCCACCTGAGGAAAGGGATACACAATGCACAAACCGTTCTCCATCCTCGCCTTGTTTTTTGCCCTGAGCGTGTCTGCCTGCGCGCCGCGTTCGTACCCCACTGCCACCCTGCCAACCGTCGCTTCTCCCATTTTCACTCCCTCGCCCCAGAGAGACTCCCCCCGACCCTCGCCGACGCCAGTCGCCACCGCCACGCTGGAAGGCCTTCTTCCCCCCACCCTGCCCTTGAAAGTCGGCGCGACGTACATGTACGTGGATGGCAGTGTCCTCGTCGCCGTTCCGGCGGGCGAATTCCTTATGGGTCACGGCGGCGCGGACAACCCCGAACATACCGTTTACCTGAATGACTTCTGGATCTATCGCGCTCCGGTCACGAACCGGCAGTACGCCGTCTGCGTCGCTGCTGGCCGGTGCGCTCCACCCGCTTCCAAAGACAACCCGGCGTATGCCAGTCCTTATCGCGCCAGTGACCCCGTCGTCGGCGTGACCTGGGAGCAGGCTGTCTCCTACTGTCGCTTCGTCCACGGACGCCTGCCCACCGAAGCCGAGTGGGAGAAGGTCGCCCGTGGCCCGGATGGGCACCTCTATCCCTGGGGCGAGGCGGCGCCTTCCTGTCACCTGGCAAACCTGAGCGATTGCGTTGGCACCACGAGCGACGTGACCACGCACCCTCTCGGCAAGAGTTACTATGGGGCGCTGGATATGGCGGGCAACACCTTCGAGTGGGTCGCCGACTGGTACAGCCCGGTCTACTACAGCGAATCGCCTTACGAGAACCCCTTCGGTCCGGAGGTCGGCCAGAAGCGCTCTGTGCGTTCCAGCGGATTCTCCGCCCCCTTCTATGCAGCCGAGTCCGCCCGCCGATCCTTTGCCGATCCCCTCACCCATCGCCCTGATCTCGGATTCCGTTGTGTGGTGGAAGACCCAACCCATTACGCACCCTTTTGTGAGCGGGCGAGCCTTTTGCAGAGCATCGGTGTGGTCTCCGAGACCTGTCCTGATCTCTCGATCTCACAGGCGCAATATTGTGGTTTGGGCAACGTCCCATTGGCCAACGTAACGTTCAGCGGGCCATCTGAGGCCTCCATTGATCCAGGGAGTTGTACTCTTCTGGCCGGGCGCACTTACCTTTGCGATGAGCCGACCACGGTGCAGATCTGCGCCGTCTGTACCCTCAACGGCGTGCTCGAGGCGACCTGTCCCCCTGGCTATCATCTGACGGGAAACCTCTGTCATCCCGACCTGACTTTCTCTGGCGAGTGCCTCCCCGGCTTCGCCTACGATTCGGTGGACCGCTGTTGTCGGGAGAAGGGTGAACTACTCCTGGAGGACCTTTCCTATACCTGTCCTGATGGCACTTACTATGCCGATCCCCCCGGCGCCTGTGTCCCCGTTCCCGCGATGGGCACCACGTGTGTCAGCCTCACCGTGACTCTCAAAACCTGTGGGCTGCCTGAGTGTACACCGCCGCCGACCTGTCCTCCAAACAGCAGTTGGAACTCGCGTCGCTGTTGTTGTTACGATCCGGTCATCAACGCCTGCCGCTGACGCCTCCCGCTCTGTGCACGTCTGAATGGCACATCACGCTCGACCACCACGGGACGAAATCAGCGCGTCGCATCGAGCGTCTCGTCCTGCCGCCCTGCACCAAAACCCCTATCCCCGCCCAGGCGGGGTATAATACCCCCCACCTCGCGGACGAACCGCGCGGTGAGGAGTGAAAAGCCTATGCGAAAAACCCTTTTCGGTTTGTTTCTCCTGACCCTGGCGTTGCTGGCCTCTGCCTGCGCGCCTGCGT
>JAJRXB010000047.1 GCA_024276515.1 Chloroflexota bacterium | reverse complement strand
TTTTTGGCTCATGTCTAGAATCTGTGCATGTCATTGCGAGCGAAGCGACACTTGCACCGCACGCAAGTGCAGGTGAGCAATCCCCGTTCACCAACGGCTGAGACCGCTTCGCCTCCGGCTCGCGGTGACATGTCGGCACACTTTTCATACATGAGCCCCCTTTTTTAAGACGAGATGAAGATTGGCCCTCACCCAACATCTGACTGGGTGACCCAGGGGCGGGCGGCGTCGTGTGCAACCGACGCCCCCGCCTTTTACTACGTTTCACCAAACGAGGTGTGTGCTTGACCCAAATCGACTCGAAACGGGTGATGGTCATTATGGCTCACCCGGATGACCCGGAGTTCTTCAGCGGAGGCACCATCGCTCTCTGGTCGCGGGCGGGGGCGGAGATCATCTATCTCATCCTCACCAACGGGAACAAAGGGAGCGACGATCCCTCGATGACGCCCGAACGGCTGGCTCGACTGCGCGAAGAGGAGCAACGACTTGCCGCCAACGTGTTGGGAGTGAAAACCATCATCTTCCTGGGAGAACCAGATGGCGAATTGCAAACGACGCTCCAACTGCGCCAACGGGTGGTGCGAGAGATCCGTCGGCACCGGCCCCACGTAATCATCTGCCCCGATCCAACCACCTACTACTTCGGCAACACCTACATCAATCACCCCGATCATCGGGCGGCGGGTCAGGTGGCCCTGGATGCCATCTTCCCCGCTGCCCGTGGTCGTATGTATCACCCCGAGTTGCTGGACGAGGGGCTGGCCCCTCACGCCGTCCGCGAGATATACCTGGTTGGCGCATCGCAACCCGACCGCTGGGTGGATATTAGCGAGGTGATTGACCTGAAGATCCGGGCCATCCAGGCGCACGCCAGCCAGTTGACCAACCCGAAGGCCATCGTCGAGCGAGTGCGCCAGCGGGCCGAGGCCGTTGACGAATACGGACGAACGGTTTACCGCGAGGCCTTCCGCTATCTGATGCTCCGCTGAGACAAGGAGGTAGACGAAACATGGAACAACCTGACCTGACCCCCCATTTTGTCGAGTTGATCCGGCTGGCAGCGACCGACCTGCGGGCTGACGTGGAAAGTGCCTTGCGTGCAGCCCGAGACCGGGAAGAGGAGGGCTCGGCCGCCCAAAGCGCCCTCGACACGATTCTGAAGAACGTCCGGCTGGCCCGGCAGAACTCGACCCCCATCTGCCAGGACACCGGCACGCCCATCTTTTACATCTACTATCCCACCGGCTGGTCTACCCTCAAACTGCGCGATCAGATTCGGGCGGCGACGGCCACGGCGACCGCCAAATCGTATCTACGACCCAACGCCGTAGACCCGCTGACCGGCCGCAACAGCGGCGACAACCTGGGCGACGACTTTCCCTCGCTTCACTTCCACGAGTGGGAAGAGGCTCATCTGCGGGTGGATTTGATGCTCAAGGGCGGGGGTTGCGAAAACGTGGGCGCCCAGTATAAACTGCCCAACGTCACCCTGCACGCCGGGCGCGACCTGGAAGGGGTGCGCCGGGTCGTGCTGGACGCCGTCAATCAGGCCCAGGGATTGGGCTGTGCGCCCGGCATCATCGGCGTTGCCGTCGGCGGCGACCGGGGCACCGGCTACATCCGGTCCAAAGAACAGTTCTTCCGCCCACTGGACGACCGGAGCGAAGTCCCCGAACTGGCCGAATTGGAGGAGCGCCTCACCGAAGAAGCCAATCGACTGGGCATCGGCCCGATGGGCTTTGGCGGCAAGACGACGGTGCTGGGCGTGAAGGTGGATACCTTGCACCGGCTGCCGGCCAGTTATTTTGTCACTGCCTCGTATATGTGCTGGGCCGACCGGCGGCGCACGATGATCCATCGCGATGGCGAAGTCACATTTGAGTAATTTGACAATGTCATGTTTCCACAGTTGCTATGAGGTGTCATTCCCTGGACTGCCCGTCCAGGACAGGCTGAGCAAAGCGAAGAATCCCCTGCCTGACAAAGGAGACTCTTCGCTTCGCTCAGAGTGACATGGCCGAACATGACATAGGTAAGGAGCCAACCATGCTGTACAGATTGACCATTCCCATCAGCGAAGAAGCGATCACCGCCTTGCGCGTAGGTGATCAGGTTCATCTGTCGGGTGTCATCGTCACCGCCCGCGACGCGGCTCACAAATTGATGATCGAGAAGTTCATCCGCGTCCCCCAGGTCGTCGAGCTCGTTGATCTCCACGCCCGCCTCAAGGAATTGTTGGCCGGCGGCGTGATTTATCACTGCGGCCCGGTAGTCCGCCAGGACGACCAGGGCCGATGGCACTTTGTGGCAGCCGGGCCTACCACCAGCATCCGAGAGGAGCCTTACGAAGCCGAAGTCATCGCCCACTTTGGCCTGCGCGCGGTCATCGGCAAGGGAGGGATGGGGCCTAAAACCTTGCAGGCCTGCCGGGATCACAAAGCGGTCTATCTGCATGCCATCGGTGGCGCTGCCTCCCTCATCGCCAACTCGGTGAAAGAGGTGGTGGACGTGTATCAAAAAGATGCGTTGGGCGTGCCCGAAGCCTTCTGGGTCATCCGTGTCGAAGATTTCCCGGCCGTGGTGACGATGGACAGCCACGGCAACAGCCTCCACGCCCAGGTCAAAGAGCGGTCAACGGCGGCGTTCAAGGACCTCATCTCGGAAGGGTAGGGGCAACAGCGCCGCTGCGTCCCTGCCTGGCTGCTACTTGATTATGAATATTGTGATGATCGGGCCCTTTGGCCTGCAACCGAAAGGCACTATGAGCGTTCGTGCGTTGCCAATGGCCAAAGCGTTGGCAGCGCACGGGCACTCGATTACCCTCTTGATCCCCCCCTGGGATAACCCCGCCGACGCCGGGCGCGAGCGGCAGGAAGATGGCGTGCGCGTCGTCAACGTGCCGCTGCCACCGAGATTGCCCCTGCTTTTCCACGTCTTGCTTGCCCTCCGGCTCGTCCGGCGCGCGTTGACCCTCCGCCCCGACGTGGTCCACTGCTTCAAGCCCAAAGCTTACGCCGGCCTGGCGCATCTCGTCCTGTGGTGGCTACGGCGTCTGCGGCTTGCGCCCGACGTGCGGCTGGTGGTGGACGAAGACGACTGGGAGCAGGCGTGGAACGAAGTGGAAGCCTATTCGCGCGCCCAGAAACTCGTGTTTGCCTGGCAGGAACGCTGGGGACTGACCCACGCCGACGCCGCGACAGTCGCCAGTCGGGAGTTGGTGAGATTGGTCGAAGGGGCGGGAGTCCCACCCGGTCGCATTTTCTACGTGCCCAACGGCGTGCATCCCTCCGTGGCAGACGCCGCGCCCCCGGCACGCTCCGCACAGACGGTACGCATGCTCTGGGAGCTGGACGATGCGCCGGTCGTGCTGCTCTACACCCGCTTTGTTGAGTTCCGGCTGGAACGAATCGTCGAGATTCTGCGGCGGGTGGTGGCGCAAGAACCCCGGGTCAAGCTGCTGATTGTGGGAGAGGGTCTCTTTGGCGAGGAGGCAGACCTGGACGATATGCTGACCGACGCCGGGCTGTCGAACCACGCCGTCTTCACCGGCTGGATAGAGGCCGAACGATTGCCCGGGTATTTTGCGGCCGCAGACGTGGCCATCTTTCCCTACGACGACACCCCCATCAATCGTGCCAAGTGCTCGGTGAAACTGACCAACTTGCTGGCGGCTGGCCTGCCTGTGGTGGCCGACGCGGTGGGTCATAACACCGAATACATCGTTGACGGCGAGTCGGGGGTGCTGGTGCCGCCGGCGGACGACGCTGCCTTTGCTGAGGCCGTCGTCCGCCTGCTGAAGGACCCCGATCTGCGGGCCCGGCTGGGGGCGGCCGCCGCGCGTCGGGTGCGGGAGCGTTTTGCCTGGGACAATCTGGTGGATGAGGTCGAAAAAGCATACTCAACAGACCGCAACAGTCTGCTCGTTGCGGACCTGTGACCGTGTCCTCACCACCGACCACCTTTGGAAGGCAGGTCTCTGCCCCCACCCCCCGGCCTCGTGCGGCACCTCTCCGCAGGGGCTCTCCCCCCAACCCGTTGGCGCGGGCCAGGGGAGGGGGATAGGGGGATAAAGTCAGCGGATTTAGCGGATGGAGCGGAACGTTATAGATTTTTCAGCTAAAACCTGCTCAATCCTTCGAAACCTGGCCTGGTATTGGCTGCCTCCCCTGGCCTGGATGGGGATGATTTTCTATTTGTCGGCGCAGCCCGACCTGCCCGGCCCGCCGGACCCCTGGCTCGCCACGCTGTTCAGCAACGGCGCGCACTTTGGAGTCTACGCGGCCCTGGCCTTTTGGTGGTGGCGCGCGTTGTGGGGTATCCAGAGGACGTCACACAGAGAGGGGATGGGGATGGCCCTGATCCTGGCTTTTCTGATCTCGGTGCTGTACGGCGCGTCCGACGAGTTTCACCAGAGTTTTGTCCCCGGCCGGGACGCGAGCATCCTGGACTTGCTGGTCGACGCGGCCGGGGCTGCTGTTGCGCTCTGGCTGGTGTGGTGGCGGAAAGCAGGCGCTTGATCGTTATTCCTCTTCCTCAAACACCTCGGCGCTGAAGACGTAGAGGTCGGCGTCGCGCCAGGCGTCGGTGGGGAGCCCGGCCTTGAGGCAGATGGCGCGGAGGAACTCGTCGCGGCTCCAGCCCCGGTCGCTGGCCACCTGGGGCAACAGCAGACCAACGCGGAAGCCCTTGCGGATCAGCAAGCCGTGCCGTCCAACCTGTATTTCCTCGGGGCTGCGGATGGGACGGAAGGGGGAAAGGACCGAGATTTCGATGAGGATGTCGTCCAACTCCGACGCCGTGACCGGCGGAAAGCGAAAGTCGTTGGTCGCAGCGGAGATGACGCAATCTTGCACCGTGCGGTAAAGTGGCCCCGATACTTCCACCCGCCCGATGCACCCTCGCAGTTCGCCATCTCGCCGCCGGAGGGTGACAAAGGCCGCCACCTCTTGCAACAGACCCGGCTCTTCAACACTCTCCGCCGTGTAATTTGGGATGGTGCCGGCAGTGAGATACTCGGTCAGCGTTTCGCGGGCAATTCGCAGCAGCTTTTTCTTTTCAGCGTCGCTCAGGTGAGGGGTATCGATCACTTCGTCTTTCGAGCGTGATGTATCTTGAGTGTTCATACGACACCTCGTTGCTCAGTCTAAAAATTGGCCCCCAGTTGGGGTGCGGTCAGAGACCGGCCCCAGCCACGCAAAAACAAGCTCGCTCTGGCCGGTCTCCGACCGTGCCAGGGGCAGAGAAACTCCTCCCCCTGCGAGGGGGAGGCTGGGAGGGGGAGGGCCTCCGGTCTGAGGTCTCCCACCCACCCCTGACCCCTCCCTGCGAGGGAGGGGAAATGCTCCCAGCCCCGAACACTTACCTGCTCTATTCTATCACTTTCCGAGTTGCTTTGCAATCACTCCGTGGATCTCCCTATTCCCCGGCCGAGCAGCTTTCGCCAGGTGTCAGAACCTCCGGCGGAACGAGAGTCCATCCGCCGCCACTCCCCGGTGGTCGCCAATACCACTCCAACCACCGCGGCCTGTTGGGGAAGAGTGCCTCCAGCCGGATGGAGTGGTCGCCGGCCGCCAACCTGACGCGGGTGCTCGCTTCCCCCACCGTCCCCCGGTGGCCGTCCTCGATGAGGGGGTGACCATCCACCACCAGGCGTGCGCCATCGAACGACCGGACGCGAAACTCGTATTCGCCCGGCGTCTCCACTGTCAGACAGCCGACCCAGGTGGCCCGCACCGTGCCGGTCAACTCGCGGGCGAAGTCCCGGTAGGCGACGAGGGGGACAATCTCTCGTCGAAGGGGAGTTCCCGCCTGCTCAAAAGTGCCCAACAGCCCGCCGGGCCACACTTCGTCCCACAGCAAGTGACGAG
>JAJRXB010000046.1 GCA_024276515.1 Chloroflexota bacterium | reverse complement strand
TCGAGCAGGTGGGGTCAGAAGTCACCGGCGTCAAAATCGGCGACCGGGTGTGCCTGCACTACATGGTCACCTGTGGCGATTGCGCCTACTGCACCCGGGGCAGCGAACAGTTCTGCACGTCAGGCCAGATGCTCGGCAAGGACCGGGACGGAGGCTACGCCGAAACCATCAGCCTGCCGGCCCGCAACGCCTTCCTCCTGCCCGACGAGATACCCTTTGAGCACGGGGCGATTATGATGTGCTCCTCGGCGACCTCGTTCCACGCGCTGCGCAAGGGCCGGCTGGGACCGGGCGAGTCGGTGGCCGTCTTCGGCGTGGGGGGACTGGGCATGTCGGCGGTGCAACTGGCCCGGGCTTTTGGCGCGCTGGACGTGTACGCTGTGGACATCAACCCCCGCAAGCTGAAGATGGCCGAGGGTTTTGGCGCCATCCCGGTCGACGCCGCCGAAGCCGACCCGGTCGCCGAGATCAAGCGTTTGACCGGCGGTCGGGGGGTAGACGTCGCCCTGGAGTTGATCGGCCTGCCGCTGACGATGCGTCAGGCCGTGGCATCGCTGGCCGTCTTCGGGCGGGCGGTGATGGTCGGCCTCACCGATCAGACCATCGAGGTCGCGCCCTACGGCGACCTGATACTCCGGGAAGCGGAGGTCCTCGGCTCGTCCGATCACCTGGCGCAGGAATTGCCCCCGCTCATCGAGATGGCTCGCCGGGGCGTGTTGGACCTGTCGGGCGTGGTGACTGAGGCCCTGCCCCTCGACGCCGACGCCATCAACGAAACGATGGACCGCCTCGAGCGCTTCGGCGGCGACGTGCGGGTGGTGATCACACCTTGATAGCTGCTCCCATAGCCTGGCCTGGGTTGCCGAATTCAACTCATTGGTAGTAGAATTAGCCTGCTTTGAGTGGTGTTGATGAATCTCTTCACCACTCAGGTGACAGGCACTTTTGGCAGATAACTTGAGCCAGAATCAGTTTGTACGCGCTATCAACCTGGCAAAAAGACGCCTTTATAAGTGCCTGTCACCTATCTGCACTTATGATTCCAAGGACTGGTCGGCCAAGTGACACAACACCCAATAGCTATCATCAAGGACGTACTGGCTGTCCCCGCCGCTGGGGCATATTACTTCGACGATCTGGCTGCCCTCCAATCCAGCCCCATCCCCCTGGCCGAACGCTACACCGCTCCCCCGGTGACGCCCGGTTTCCGCCGGGTCCGCGAAGTGGCCGAAGCCGTCTCGGTGGGCCTGGTGCTGGACAAGACCAGAGTAGCCTGGGGCGACTGCGTGGCCGTGGAATTCAGCGGCAAAGCCGGGCGCAACCCGGTCTTCCGCGTCGAGGAGGGCGTGCGCTCCATCCAACGCACGGTGGCCCCGGCGCTGCGTGGCCGGAAGCTCACCAGCTTCCGCGAACTGGCCGCCGAAGTGGACGCCCTGGTCGAATCGGTGGAGATCACCCGGCCCTTGCCTTCCTCCGAGGCCGCCGACGAGTCCAGGGGACCTGCCCCGGCCAGGGAGTTGTCCCGCCGAGAACTGCTGACTGCACCGGGTCGCTTATGGCGGGCGGCCCGGGCGGAAGAGGACTCTGGGGACGCAGAGGTGGTCGTGGAAGAGCGGCGTCTGCACACCGCCGTCCGCTACGGCGTCAGCCAGGCGTTGCTGGCGGCGGTGGCCCTGGCGCGGGGGATGACCATGGCCGAAGTGGTGGCCGAAGAATACGGCCTGCCGCCCCCCGGCGAAACCATCCCCCTTCACGCCCAATGCGGCGCCGACCGCTACGCCGGCGCCGACAAGATGATCCTCCGCCGGGTTGCCTCGTTGCCCCACAGCCTGGTGGACAACGTCCCGGAGCAGTTGGGAGACGACGGCGAAGTCCTGGTCCGATACGCCCGCTGGCTGCGAGAGCGCATCCCCCAACTGGCCGGCGACGATTATCGCCCCACCATCCACCTGGACGTGCACGGGGCGCTGGGGCAGATTTACGAGAACAACCTGGGCAAAATCCTGGGCTATTTCTACCGGCTGGAGCAGGCCGTGGCTCCATACCCGCTGCGCGTCGAGAGCCCGGTGATGATGGAGAGCCGCGAAGTCCAGATCGAAGCGATGAAGACACTGCGCGATTACGTCCGCCGCCGCAAAATGAAGACGCAACTGGTCGCCGACGAGTGGGCCAACACGCTGGACGACGTCCAGGCTTTTATCGCGGCCGGGGCCGCCGACATGATCCAGATCAAAATGCCCGACCTGGGGAGCGTGCACAACGCGATAGAAGCGGTCCTGGCCTGCAAGGCCGCTGGCGTGGGCGCGTTCCTGGGCGGCAGTTGCGCCGAGACCGACCTCTCGGCGCGGGCGACGGTCCACGTGGCCCTGGCCACCCGGCCCGACCTCCTTCTGGCCAAGCCGGGTATGGGGGTGGACGAAGGCATCACCCTGATGCAGAACGAAATGGCCCGCACCCTGGCCTGGATCAAGGCTCGGTAGGGGCGAGACATTCCGACCCAAGCCTTGCGCCAGGAAGACTCTCGGTCCGGCACAGGAGCCTGGCTTGGCGAGCCCGATGTCGGGCATGCCGCCCCTACAGGGTAGTGCTCCTCGGCGGAAATAAACCGGCAGTTCATGTCACGCTGAGGCGAAGCCGAAGCGTCTCGTACCAGCATAAACGAGACCCTTCGCTGCGCTCAGAGCGTGTCTGAAAAATACTCGTAGTGACGACTTCAGTCGTTGGTTTTAGGTATTATTGGGTCAAACAACGACTAACACTTGCACCGTACTGCGGCGCAGTGCAGGTGAGTCGCTACTACGGACGCCTAATCCCGAATTTCCAGACACGCTCTCAGGGTGACATAACAACTGGCGATGGATTTATGCCGAGCTGTAGTAGACAGATTGGCGGCGGACGATCATCAGCGGATAGGCAACGGATGAGCGGATCACACGCCAGCGCGAGGAGAGACATCCGCTCATCCGTTACTTTATCCGTTGATAATCTCCTCTCCGGTTTTCATAGCCGTTTCTACTCAGGTAACGAAACCTTTGCGAAGGTTTTGTGGTGGATTTCAAGCGGAAAACGCCTTTGCCCACTGGAAGTTGCTCCACACCTCAACACGGCTGGCAACTTTCGCAAGGGTGGCTGGACAGTTACCGAGAAAAAAACAGCCCCGGAATGTTACTACTCAGGTGCCTGGCACCTATGCCTGAGTAGTAACCCCGGAATGGAAATTCAAAGCAAGCGTAGCCCCGAAACATACACAGGAGACAATTGATGAAAGACACCTTCACCCCCCTGGCCTTGCCTCATTTGCAGATGTTCGACCGCGCCCAATGCGAACGGATTCACCTGGCGTCGCTGGAGATTTTGCGGCGGACGGGCGTGCGCGTCTACGAGGACGAGGCGCTGGCGCTGCTGAAGGAGGCAGGTGCCTACGTCAGCGACGACACCCTGGTCAAGATACCAGCCTGGCTGGTGGAATGGGCGCTGAGGCAGGCCCCGTCCCGGGTCGGGTTGTGCGCGCGAGGCACAGATCAGGTGGTCGTCCCCCTGGAAGGGCGACAGGTCAGCTTTGGCCCCGGCTCCGACTGTCCTCACTACCTCGACCCCCGCACCGGGCAGCGGCGACCTTTCACCACCCGCGACGTGATAGATTGCGTCCACGTGGTAGACGCCCTGCCGCAACTGGGCTTTGTGATGTCTATGGGCATCCCTTCCGATTTGATGGAGGAGACCGAAACGGGCGAAGGCGGGGGCAACGTCTACCGTCAGCAATTTGCCCTGATGTTGGAACACACCACCAAACCCATCGTGTTCGTATGCGACGACCGCGCCGATTGCGAAGCCATCGCCGCCATGGCCGCCGTGCCCGCCGGGGGTATGGAGTCACTGCGACTCAACCCCACCCTGCTCCTCTACTCCGAGCCGACCACGCCGCTGCAACACAGTCGCACCGCCACCGAGAAGCTGTTGTATATGGCCGGGCAACGTCTGCCCATCGTCCACTCCCCCGCGCCGATGATGGGCGGCACCGCGCCCGTCACCCTGGCCGGCGGTCTGGCGCTGGGCAACGCCGAGGTGTTGAGCAGCCTGGTCATCCACCAGCTCAAGGGAGCCGGCGCGCCCTTCGTCTACGGCACCGGCCTGCATCACATGGATATGAGGACCACCATCAGCGTGTACGGCGCGCCGGAGTTTCAGTTGGCCCGCGTGGGCGTGGCGGCGATGGGACAATTCTACGGCCTGCCCACCTGGGGCTACGCCGGCCACTCCGACAGCAACGTGATGGACGAACAGGCGGCCGCCGACGCCGTCTTCTCGGTGATGGTCGCCCTGCTGACCGGGGCCAACCTGGTCCACGACGTGGGCTACCTGGAGGCGGGATTGACCACCTCGCCGGAGATGATCGTCTTCACCGGCGAGGTGATCGACATGATGCGCCGTTTCATGGCCGGGATCGAACTGGACCCCGAGGCGATGGCGCTGGAAGCCATTCACCGCGTTGGGCCGGGGGGCGACTTCCTGACCGACGACCACACCATGGCCCACTTCCGTGACCTGTGGCAGCCCACGCTGTTCGACCGCCAGCGGGCCAACGACTGGCGCGCCAGCGGGTCGAAACGCCTGGGCGACCGGCTGCGCGAGAAAACCATCGCCATCATCGAGAGCCACCGGCCAGACCCCCTGCCCGACTCCGTCCGCGAGGAGATCAGGCAGATAATTTGATGGATCTGTGAGGTGTCGATAACCAATGTATATCCTTGTCACCAACGACGACGGAATTGAAGCGCCGGCCCTGTTGCCCCTCAAACAGGCGTTGGACCAGATAGCCGAGACCATCGTCTTCGCGCCCGATCACAACTGGTCCGCCTCGGGCCACCCCAAGACGATGCACAAACCCCTGCGCGCAGACCCGGTGACGTTGCCCGACGGCTCTCAGGCTCTCTCCTCCAGCGGCGCGCCCCCCGATTGCGTGGCCCTGGCCCTGCTGGGCATCATCGAGCGCAGACCAGACCTGATCGTCTCTGGCATCAACCTGGGGTCCAACCTGGGCTACGACGTCTTCTATTCGGGCACAGTGGCCGCCGCCGTCGAGGGAGTCATCAACGGCATCCCGGCCATTGCCTTTTCTCTGGATTCCTTCGAGGCGGTAGACTACACCGGGCCGGCCAGCTTTGCCGCCCGGTTGGCACAGCACGTGGCAGACCACGGGCTGCCGGCCGACATGTTCCTCAACGTCAACTTCCCTGCCGTTCCGTGGGAAGAGGTAAAGGGAGTGACCATCACCCGCCTGGGGCGGCGGGTGTATCGAGACGAACTGGTCTCCCGGGTAGACCCGCGCGGGCGACCCTATTATTGGATTGGCGGCAAGCCGCCCGGCGGTGTCCCCGACGGCGGCACCGACATTTGGGCCGTTGCCAATGGCTACGTATCTATCACGCCGGTTCACCTGGACATGACCGCCTACCACTTCCGCGAAGACCTGCGCCGCTGGAACATCCAACTGCGGTAGATAACACGATCGCTGACGGCTGACCGTCACACCTGTCATCAATAGAGTTGTTCCTGAATAAAGTGACCGGCACTTTTGTCGCCGTTTCTAGTACTACAACGTCACTTTTGTGCAAAATGTCATTCTGAGCGACGAAGGGGGCGAAGAATCTCCTTCTTGGCCTGGAACTTGCCATCATCGGGGGAGATTCTTCGTCGCTTCGTCGCTCAGAATGACAAAGTCACGTTGTAGTGCTAGCCTTTGAACATTTGGAGTCGAGGCTTTAACCGGTAATCCGACGCAAAAAACCGGCTAAAGCCTCGACTCCAGACCGGTGAATTGCAACAACAGATGATTAAGTGCCGGTCACTTGGCTGTTGCTTGAAAGGGAACAACTCTAATATCATCAAAGGATCGACTATGGAATTCAAGGCATCCTCTTCTCGCAGTGGTCTCATTGGACTGGTGGTCGCCGGGGGGCTGGTGGCCGGGGCGATTGGCCTGGGGAGCGCGCTCGTCTCTGAAGGAGGCCGGCCCTTTTCGCCGCTGACCTTTGGTTTGGGAGTGGCCTTGCTGCTCGATTTGGGGGCAATGACCCTGCTGCTCTACTGGTCCGTCGCTGCCTTGCGATTGCGCTACCGGCTGGACCGTAACGGGCTGGTGGTATATTGGGGGGCGTCCAGACTGGTGGTGCCGATGGAGCGCATCCAGGCAGTGGTGCCCGGCAGCCAGGTTGGGAGCACAAAAGAGCCATCGTCTGGATACCGGGCCTTTCGAGGCGTGGCCTGGGCTGGCTTGCGAGTCGGGCGCGCACAACTCCCCGACGACACGCCGGCCCGCCTGCACACGACGGCCCCCCTGTCCCGGAGCGTCGTCGTCCTGACCCCAGATTGCGCTTACGTTGTGTCACCCTCCGACCCGGCCCTCTTCGTCGAAGCGTGGCGCGTGCGCCGCCCCCTGGGACCGACACAACACTGGCACGAAGAGGAACAATGGACGTGGCCCCTGAACCTGCCAGTCTGGCGCGACCGGCTGGCCTGGGCGCTGATCGGACTCGGCCTGCTGACCAATCTGGCCCTGCACGGCTACCTGGCCTTCGTCTACGATCGGTTGCCGGCAGCCTTGCCTTTTCATTTCGATGTGCTGGGCCACGCCGACCGCATCGCCAGCCGGGCCGAAATTCTGAGATTACCCCAGGTGGCCTTGCTGATGTTGATGGCTGACCTGGTTCTGGGGTTCGTGGTTTATCGTCGCGAGCGGGTGGCTGCTTACCTGGTTTGGGGGGGGGGACTGGTCTTGCAACTGTTGGTGGGGGGCGCGGTGCTCACCATCACCGGGTGAGGTGAAAACGCACAGGGCAGTTGGAGGTCAAGGGTCGGTGGCGGCTGCCCCTTCGCTCAAGGCGTTTTGAGCGGCCGCGATGAGTTCCTCGACGCGAAAGGGCTTGGCAATGTAACGACACACCTGTAATTGTCTGGCTATGACTTCGATCTGATGGTCGTTGCAGGCGGTCATCAAAATCAGGTGAGTGTCGGGGTAAAGACGGCGGATCTCTGAGAGCAGTGCAAGCCCGTCTATGCCGGGCATGCGCAAATCAGAGATGACCAGGTTGAAAGTCTGGGTTGTCATCCTGGCTAATGCCTCGGTTCCCGAGCCACACACTTCTATGACGTGGTCAGGTCCCAGCTCGGCCAGGTTTTCTTCTATGAGGAAAGCTAAACTTTCTTCGTCCTCGACGACCAGAATGCGCTTGGGCATGGGCACTCCAGCAAAGCAAGATTCTTTTCCACCTCTATCATAGCGAAAAATCGGGCTCCCTGCATGCCCACAAGTTTCACAAAGAAGCCCGATTTTGTGATTTGGGTGTGTTTCATCTCAGTTGGAGTGCGGAATTTATTCCGTTTTTTGGGCTGTTGGCAGAATGAATTCTGCACTCCAGCCTGTCACCTCAACTCATTTGAAACACACCCTTGCGATTTTTTGAGTGGTTTCTCAACAAAAAAGGTACGCGTTCACCCCTCCCTGGCAGGGAGGGGCTGGGGGAGGGTGGAATCTCGCCCGGAGAGAGATTCCGTCCCGGATGTAGGGTGTTTCTCCGGCGTCCCCTCCACCCCCACCCCTCCCCCTACGAGGTGGAGGGGGTGAACGCTTACCCAAAAAGCTCCCTCGTAGTGAGGGAGCTTTTTGGGCTGGCGGGATGTCAGCGGCTGGCTTGCGCGCACCCGACACAGAGCGTGGTATGCGGCAAAATCTCCAGGCGGGCGGGGTCAATTGCCTGGCCGCACACTTCGCAGATGCCATAAGTACCTTGATCCAACCGCGCCAGCGCGGCCTTGATGGACTCGATTTTGGCTTCGGCTGCCTGGCGCAACGCGAGGTTCATCTCCCATTCGTAGACGGTGGACGCCCCTTCACCCAGGCCAAAATCACCTTTCTCTTCTAATTTTTGGTTGATGAGCGCAAGCTCTTCCTGAGCATGGGCCAGTTCTTGCTCTAATCTTGCCCGTTCTGAAACAGCGTCTAGGGTGTTCTTGCTGATGCCCGGTCGTTCTTCCGCGTCCATCGAGTACCGTCCTTTCTGACCGGGCCTGTGCGCCATCCCGGTCATCGATGGACGGGCCGGGTCAGGCGACAGGCTCCTCTGCTATCGTTTCCGGTTGTAGGTCACCGGTTTCGGCGGTAGCCTCCTCGAGGGTGGACGAGGCTTCGGCTAGCAAGTCGTCGGGGTCAGTTTCGCTGGCCGGCGGAGGAGTTTGGTCTGCCTCCGGCTGTTCGGGCTCCGGCGACGCAACTTCGGGGGTCACGTCTTCGACCGGCGATGTCTCTTCAGGGGTTGGCGCTGGCTCCACCATGGCCTCGACCGCCGAAGGCTGTGGAGCGGGCTCGGCGACAGGCGGCGGTGCTTGGGCCGCGCGCCAGGCCATCTGTTCGTCAGGCGGCACGCGCTTCAGGCTCAATCCGATCCGCTGCCGCTCGGGCTCCACTTTGATGACTTCCAGCAAATAGCGGTCGCCGCGCGCCACCACATCGCTGGGGTGGCTGATCTCCGCATCTGAGAGTTCCGACAGGTGGATCAACCCCTCGATGCCGTCTTCCAGATGAGCAAAGGCGCCAAAGTCAACGATGTTCGTGATGGTGCCCTCCACCCGCTGGCCGATGGCGTATTTCGTGTCTACCAGGGTCCAGGGGTCGGGCTGCAAACGACGCAAACTGAGGCCGATTCTACCTTGTTCGCGGTCGAGCTTCAGGACGTAAACGTCTACTTCGTCGCCGACCTGAACGACTTCACGGGGGTGCTTGATTCGCTGCCACGAGAGTTCGGAGATGTGAATCAGGCCGTCGGTGCCGCCCAGGTCCACAAACGCGCCGAAGTTGGCCAGACTGCTCACCACGCCGTGCACCACCTGTCCTTCGACCAGGCTGTCCATCAATTTGCGCCGTTGGTGCTCGCGCCACTCGCTCTGAGCGGCCTGCTCCGACATAATGAGTCGTTTGCGTCTGCGGTCAACTTCGATGACTCGCACGATGATCTCACGACCAACTTGCTGGGCCAGCCGCGCAATCTTCTCGTTGTGCGATAACCGGCGTGGAAAACCGGCCACCTGGGAGGCGGGCACAAAGCCACGAATCTTGCCGAAAGGAACGATCAAGCCTCCTTTATTGTAACCGCTTACCTCTCCCTCAAATATCTCTTTGTTCTCCAGATATTCTGCGGCTTTCTGCCAGTCCAGTTCGACCTCGGCCAGGTAGAGGGACACGATCAGATTGCCGTCTTGGTCTTCCGGCTTGACCACGTAGACCGGGACTTGGTCGCCAACGGAGATAGCAGCCAGGTCTTCATCGCTCAGGCGTTCCAGGTCGCGTGAACTGACCAGTCCTTCGCGCTTCACACCCACGTCAACTACGATCTCATTGGGACTCACCGACATCACTGTGCCAGTTCGAATTTCGCCTCGTTGAGGCCGTTGGTAGGTGTACTCTTCAGATAGCAGGTCTGCCATCGTTTGAGTAGTAGGGGGGGGTCCCGCCTCCTCTTGGGTCATACAGTCTCTCTTTACCCTCCTTCAATGATCGCAAGAAATAATTGTGAGATAAAGGCCATAAACAGGATAAAAATCGCCCGGTATTCTGCCGGTTCCAATCTGACTGGGCGAACACCGAGCTCGGTAAAAGAAATAATACCTGTTGGCTGATTTGCTTCTCACGGACTGTGCGAATCTGCCTGGATGGAAACACAATCCTCCAGCCCGTCTAAGCGATAAGACTCAGACCTCGATGAATATTCCGGAACGTAAGGCTTCCCAGTCACTCTGACGACCAGCACGCTGTGGCAAAAAGGCATCTCGATTCCGAAACTCGCTCGTCCTCCCTGGCTGACGACCATTATACACTATGCCCATTTACCTGTCAACCACTCGCATTCATTCATAGGGTCCTGTCAAAGTCCGGATTGCATAGCGATTGAAGGGCTATCAAGGTAGAGCAGTCCCTCAGGAAGCTAAAATCGGCCCTCTGGCTGCCGGCTTTGACCGGGTTAGCAGGGTTTCGCGGCGTAGATCGATGACTTTGACAGGGCCCTATGGTGGGACGGGGTGTATCTCACCACGATGGTGTTTTGGACGTTTTGTCCACAGCGGGTATAATGATGCCTATCACCGCACAAAATGGAGGGACTGGGGAGATGACGCGAAACTCGCATGCCCGGCAGGGGACGGTCGGGTTGGTTCTTGGGCTGATGGTGCTATTGGTTTCGTCCGGCTGTGCTTCCGGCGCTGCAAGCGGTGCGGTCGTCCCTGACGTAACGTCCACACCCACGCCGGAAGTTCAGGTGGTGTCTTTTGCCACCGCCGCGCCAACATCCACCCCGCGCCCGGCGACGCCAATCCCAACTCCAACCCCTATCCCTCCGAGCAACACGTCGGCTCCTCCCACGCCCACCCTCACCTCGGCGCCAACGGTTCCGCTTCGGCCCGAAAACGAAAACCCGCTCACCGGCCTGCCCGTGGACGACCCGGCCCTGTTGCAGCGCCGGCCATTGCACGTCCGCGTGGGCAACGACCCCGGCGCGCGCCCTCAAGTAGGTCTCAGCGACGCCGACCTGGTGTACGAGGAGATCGTCGAGTGGTGGGTCACCCGCTACACGGCGGTCTACCTGAGCAAAACGCCGGAGATGGTGGCGCCCATCCGCAGCGCGCGACTCATCAACACCCAACTCACCCCGCAATACGACGCGGCGCTGATCAATTCGGGCGGCTCGGACGGCGTGCGCTGGGAGCTGTCGCAGCTCCCCATCGTCAATTTAGACGAGTATTTTTGGCCGGAGCCTTATTTTTACCGGGAGAATCAGGGCTGGCAAACTCGCCTGGCGGTGAACACCGTCGCTGCCCGCCAGTTGATGGAGCGGGAGGGGATGGAGGCGGCAGTGCCGTTGCGCGGCTTCACCTTCTCCGACGAGCCGGTGGGGGGCGACCCGGCCGAGACCATTTTCATCCCCTACCCCAAACAGACCAGCCCGGTCGAATGGCGCTACGATCCAGGCAGCCGTCGCTACCTGCGTTGGGTCAGCGGCGAGCCCCTGGTTGATTTTGCCAACGACCTGCAAATCTCCGCCGTCAACGTCATCGTTTATTACGCCGAGCACCTGCCGACGGACATCGTGGAAGATAGCAACGGCGCGACCTCCATCCGCATCATCGTCAACGGCCAGGGGCGGGCGCAGATCTTCCGCGATGGTGTGGTCATCGAAGGTCTCTGGCGCACCGACGGCACCCAGACGCCGGAGTTCGTCTTCCCCAACGGCCAGCCCATCCCCTTGAAGCCGGGCAATTCGTGGATCGAGGTCGTCCCCACCGAGTATGAGGTGGTGGTCGAATAGACGGTAGGCTGGCAGGCTGGCAGGTTGGCAGGTTGGCAGGTTGGTAGACTGGTAAATGGTAGATTGGGAATCTGCCCGCGGTGGCTGGTCTCCCCTGCTGTGGCCGGTCTCCTGCTGTGGCCGGTCTCACCCCTGCTGTGGCCGGTCTC
>JAJRXB010000045.1 GCA_024276515.1 Chloroflexota bacterium | reverse complement strand
GTCATCAGTTGCTGGGAACGACTAAAGTCGTCACTACTACAAAATTTAGCCACACTCGATAGATTTTGTTCCCACACGCCTCCAAAAATCCCCTCGGCTCGGGCCGGTCTCTCTCACGGCTCGGGCCGGCCTCTCTCACGGCTCGGGCCGGCCTCTCTCACGGCTCGGGCCGGTCTCTCTCACAGCTCGGACCGCTCTCTCTCACGGCTCTGGCCGGTCTCTCTCACAGCTCGGACCGCTCTCTCTCACGGCTCGGGCCGGTCTCTCGACCGTGCCCGCCCCCCGCCCTCACAGATCGGACCGGCCTCTCTCACAGCTCGGACCGCTCTCTCTCACGGCTCGGGCCGGTCTCTCTCACAGCTCGGACCGCTCTCTCTCACGGCTCGGGCCGGTCTCTCGACCGTGCCCGCCCTCACAGCTCGGACCGGCCTCTCTCACGGCTCGGGAAGATGACTCCCAAATCTTCACAATTCTATGGTATAATGAGAACGTCTCTGACGATTTGCGGAGGGAGGGGAGGGCAAACTCTATGCTCAAAGCGTTGCGCCGGCTCCTTGAACGATTCTGGGTCTGGTTGGGGGGAGAGCTACCGGCGGCCGAGACCGGCGTCGCCGTGGAGCCTGGCCCTGACCAATTCGTCTACGTGGTGCAGCCGGGCGACACCCTCAGCAGCATCGCCCGGCGCTTCAGCACCTCGGTGTGGATTCTGGCCGACCTGAACGACCTGGACGACCCCAACCTGATCCGCGTCGGGCAGCGATTGCTGATCCCCCGTCCCGGCGCGCCGACGCCGGCCCCACCGCCTCCCGCAGAGCCGACCCCCGAGCCACCCGTCGAGCCCGAACCGGGCCCCTTCATCTACATCGTCCAAACCGGCGACACGTTGAGCGCCATCGCGCGCCGTTTTGGCGTGTCGGTGGCTGCCATTGTCGAGGCCAACCGCATCCAGGACCCCGACCGCATCTGGCCCGGCCAGCGATTGCTCATCCCCGGCCCCGAGCCGCAACCTGAGCCCGAGCCTCAACCTGAACCTGAGCCCCAACCTGAACCGCAGCCTCAACCATCGCCCATCCCCTGGCCCGACGACGCGATTCGCGGTATCTACGTCTCCTACTTCGCCCTCGGCCACGACGGACACCGCCGCCACGTGATCGACCTGCTGACCAAAACCGAAATCAACGCCCTCGTCATCGACGCGAAGGGAGACCACGGTCTGATCAGCTATCCCACCAGCATCGCCCTGGCCCACGAAATCGGCGCGGCGCGTCCCACCGCCCGCGATTTCGACGAATTGATGGATTTCTTCAAAGCCAACGGCATTCACACCATCGCCCGCATCGTCACCTTCAAAGACAACCCTTTCGCCAATGCCCATCCCGAATGGGCAGCGCGCCGGGAGGAGGGGGGGCTGTGGCACGACCGGGAGGAACTGGCCTGGGCCGACCCCTTCGTCCAGGCTGCGTGGGAATACAACGCCGATTTGGCCGAAGAAGCAGCCCGTCGGGGCTTCGACGAAATACAATTCGATTACGTCCGCTTTCCCACCCACAGCCAGGAGGGGACGCCCCGCCTTTCTCAGCCGCTCAGCCGCGAGGCGCGGGTGGCCGCCATCGCGGGCTTCCTCAGCTTTGCCCGTGGACGGCTGGCGCCGCTGGGCGTGCGCGTCGCCGCCGACGTGTTTGGCTACACCTGCTGGCGGCGGGACGACACCCTCATCGGACAGGACATCGAGCGTATGGCACAATATCTGGACGTGCTGTGCCCCATGCTCTACCCGTCCACCTTTGGCAGTGGAATCCCCGGCTACCCATACGCCATCGCCTACCCTTACGAAATCGTCCACGAAAGCGTAAAGCGAGCCGTCCGCCGGGTGGAGCCACAGGGCTGCCACGTCCGCCCCTGGATTCAAGACTTCCCCGATTACCGTTTCGACAAGCGCGTCTACGGCCCGGCCGAGATACGAGCCCAAATGCGGGGCAGCTTCGACGGCGGCGGGATGGGGTACATGGCCTGGGACCCCAGGGTAAAATACACAACCGGGGCTTATCTACCACAGCTTTCCTGACCCAGACGAGCCGGGATGAAGGGCTACGCAACCTGGACGCACCGCCGAAGCCAGCGCCTCCCCTCAAGCGGGGAACACGCCGGGATATTTCAGGCCGGTGCCCGTGTTGAAGAGGAGGATTCGCTCCTGGGGAGAAACCCACCCCTCGGCCAGCAACTTCTCCAGGGCGGCCAGCGTTGCGCCCCCTTCGGGACAGGCGAAGACCCCTTCCAGGCTCGCCATGCGCATCTGCGCCGCCACCAGCGCCGCGTCGGAGACGGCCACACCCGTGCCGTGGCTCTCTCTCAGCGCCCGCAGCATCAAAAAATCGCCGACCGCCGAGGGGACCCGTAGCCCGGCAGCGATGGTGTGCGCTCCCTGCCAGGGGGCGGCGAATTCGTCCCCGGCGTGAAAGGCGCGGGGAATGGGCGCGCACCCCTCGGCTTGCACGGCGACCATGCGGGGCCGGCGGTCGTCTATCCAGCCCAGTTCGCTCAGTTCGGCAAAGGCTTTCCACATCCCGATCAGACCGGTACCTCCACCCGTGGGATAGATGACCACGTCGGGCAACTGCCAGTGAAATTGCTCGGCCAGCTCGTAGCCCATCGTCTTCTTGCCCTCCAGGCGATAGGGTTCCTTGAGGGTGGACATGGGGAACCAGCCGTGTCGCTCGACCCCCTTCTGTGCCTCCCGTCCGCAGTCGGTGATCAGCCCCTCCACCAGGGTGACGTCCGCTCCCAGCGCCTGGCATTCCATGCGAAACGGCTGGGGCACGTCGGCGGGCATAAAAACGTGCGCGCGCAGACCGGCTCTGGCGGCGTAGGCGGCCATCGCGCCGGCCGCGTTCCCCGCCGAGGGGATGACCACCTCTTCCACGCCCAGTTCCCACGCGCGAGAGATGGCCATGCACAGGCCACGGGCTTTGAACGACCCGGTGGGGTTGAGGCTTTCGTCCTTGATATAGAGGTGCGGCAGCCCCATCGCCCCGCCAAACCGCCGGGCGTGGAGGAGAGGGGTGTATCCCTCGCCCAATTTGATCGCCCTGCCCTCGTCTCGGACGGGCAGCACCTCGCGGTAACGCCACAAGGTCGGCTCGCGGGTTGCCAGAGAGTCCCGGTCCCAGCCGACCCTGGCGGCCGCCAGGTCGTAGCGAGCCAGCAGGGGACGGTTGCAGTCCGGGCAAAGCGTGTGCAGATCGTCGGCTGCGTACCGTTTGTCGCATAACGAACATTCCAGGTGCGTGAGATAACTCATCGTGTGACTCCTTGTTGGAAATTATTTCGTCAGGGCAAAAGAGATTGACAACTCGTCTGTGCTCCGTTATACTTGATTTTGCAGCTACTCCTGGGTTGTGTGCTCAACGATCAGTTCAGAAGGAGGAGGCAAATGAGCGTCAAAGTTACCTGGTACAGCCATGCCTGTTTTCTGATCGAGACCAACGGGGCCAGGTTGCTGATCGACCCTTTCCTCACGGGCAACCCACTGGCCCCGGTTCGGGCAGACGAGGTGAAGGCCGATTACATCCTCATCTCCCACGGCCACGGTGATCACGTTGGAGACGCGGTGGCCATCGCCAAACGGACCGGCGCCACCATCATCTCGAACTTCGAGATTCAAAACTGGTTCGTGGGGCAGGGGGTGGAAAACGCCCATCCGCAGCACATCGGCGGTGGCTACGATTACCCGTGGGGACGGGTGAAACTGACGATTGCCCACCACGGGTCGGGGCTGCCCGATGGCACCTACGGGGGCAACCCGGCCGGCTTTTTGTTTTACATCGAAGGTAAGAAGATATATCACGCCTGCGATACCGGCCTCTTCTACGATATGAAGCTCATCGGTGAGGAGGGAATTGACCTGGCCATTTTGCCCATCGGCGACAACTTTACGATGGGGCCCGACGACGCATTGCGAGCGGTGAAGCTCATCGAGCCGGCGCAGGTGGTCCCCATTCACTACGACACCTTCGACGTGATCAAGCAGGACCCGCACGCCTGGGCCCGCCGCGTAGAAAGCGAAACGTCGGCCAAAGTGGTAGTGATGAATCCCGGCGACACCCTTGAGCTTTAGGACTTGTAAGGAAATAGCTTCCCGTTTTCGACACTAGCAAAAGTCATCCTGAGCCGTTCGGCTGAGCTCATGCCGAAGCCTGTCGAAGGACGACTTTTGCGGCTCTGTGGCTTGAAAATCCGCTCGAAATCACCCTTCGACAGGCTCAGGATGATTCCTCGCTGAACACCAAAGCGGGAAGTAATTCTTTTACGGACCCTTAGTGATGGGCACAAGTTGATGGGTAACGAGGAACAGGTAACGAGTGGAATCGGTCCCTACTCCTCGTTACTCATCACCTGTTGTTCATTGATTTCTAATTCATTATTCCCCAGAGGGAGTGTCCTCCCAGCAAGGCAATAGCTATGACTCACAAGAACCTACGCATCGAACAAGTGCAAACCCGCCAGGACGTTGAAGACTTCATCCGGTTCCCATTCAAATTATATCGAGGAGACCCCAACTGGGTTCCCCCCTTGTTGAGTGAGCGGCGCGAGTTTCTCGACCCCAAACGCAATCCCTTTTTCGACCACGCCGACGTCGCCCTGTGGCTGGCCCGCCGGGATGGCGAGGTGGTAGGCACGATCTCCAGTCACATCGACCGCCTGCACAACGAAATTCACCACGAAAACATCGGCATGTTCGGTCTTTTCGAGGTGGTGAACGATTACGACGTGGCCGAAGCGTTGCTCTCGGCCGCCAGGGACTGGGTGCGCGAGCGGGGGATGATTGCGCTGCGCGGACCGCTCAGCTTTTCGCAAAATCAAGAGTGCGGTCTGCTGATTGACGGGTTCGACGGGCCACCTGTGGTGATGATGACCTACAACCCGCGCTACTACATCGAGTTCTTTGAACGGTTTGGCCTGGCCAAAGCGATGGACCTGTACGCCTACATCGGCGACCTGGCCCAGTTCGGCGGCGACCCCGGCAAATTGCCGCCCAAGCTGGTCCGGGTGACGGAGAAGGTGAAGAAGCGGGCAGGGATCACGATGCGTCCCGCTAACATGAAAGCCTACGACGAGGAGATTCAGCGGGCCAAGATCGTTTACAACCGGGCGTGGGAGAAAAACTGGGGCTTCGTTCCTATGACCGACGCCGAGTTCGACAAGCTGGCCGCCGACCTCAAGCAGATTCTCGATCCCAACCTGGCCATTGTCGCCGAAATAGATGGCGAACCGGTCGGCGTGTCGGTGGCCATCCCTGACATCAATCAGGTGCTCAAACATCTGAACGGCCGGCTGTTCCCCATCGGCTGGATCAAGGCGCTGTGGTATGCCCGCAAGATCACCGGAGCGCGCCTGATGATTTTGGGCGTGGTCGAGGAGCACCGGGGGCGGGGGATCGAGTCGCTCTTGATGTTCGAAACGCTCAAGGCAGCCATTGTAAACGGCTACCAATCCATCGAGATGTCGTGGATTCTGGAGAACAACGACATGATGAATCGCATCATCATGAACGTTGGCCAGGCGTATGGGGCGCGCGTCTATCGAACCTATCGCATCTATCAGATGCCGGTGTAGCAGGGGGCTCATGTCTAGTGCACCACGGCGTAAATAAGCCGCTGGTTGTGCAAAGGTAAGGTAGCACCCTGAGCCTGTCGAAGGGTGCGCGTCAAGCCGAGAAATCTATGCAAATTTGCATCCTTCGACAGGCTCAGGATGCTGCGTAACTACCGAGTTATTTACGCCCAAATGTACTAGTCTGTGCATGTCATTGCGAGCGAAGCGAAGCAATCCCCACTCACCAACGGCTGAGACCGCTTCTGATTGAAGGCAGTCATAAAGCCCGCCTTCAGAGGTGAAGCAATCCCCACTCACCAACGGCTGAGACCGCTTCGCCTCCGGCTCGCGGTGACATGTCGGCACACTTTTCATACATGAGCCTAACACTTTAGTTTTCTGAGCAAGAGGAGATGATCAACGGATAGAGTAACGGATGAACGGATCACACACTTGCGCGAGGAGAGACGTCCGCTCATTCGTTACCTATCCGCTGATGATCGTCTGCTACCAGATTCTCTCAAGAAACTAAAGTGATACTTCAGAACCCCATCACCTGGCTCAAATCCACCACCCCGTCGGGGATGGCAGCGATAGCGTAGACCAGGGCCAGCCGGTTGCGACGGGTTGCTTCGTCTTCGGCCATCACCAGCACCTGGTCGAAAAAGGTGTTGATGGGATCGGTGAGCTTCTGCAAGGCGGTCATCACCTCGTCTACCTCTCGGTCCGGCCCCAGGCCCTCGGTGGCCGCTCGATAGGCGGCCCACAGGTCGCGGCTGGCCGGCTCGACGAATGCCTCGGGGTCTACCCGGTAGCTTCGCACCTGGTCGAGGATGGGCCGCACGATGCGCTTGCAACGAGCGTAAGCCACCAGGATGGACTCCCAATCCTCCCGCTCCACCCAGCGTTGGAGGTCTTGCGCGGCCTTCAGGCAGCGGTAAGGATTGTGGCCCCGTTCGGCCAGGGCCGCCTGCACCACGTCGTGGCGCAGACCTCGCTCGCGCAGCACCCCCTCCAGCCGCCGCTGTACGAATTCCAACGCGATGGTCAGCGCCCCCTCCTCGACGGAGACCGGCAGCAGGTCGGCGGCGGCCCGCAGCCCCTCGGCGACCGAGTAATCGGTGGCGGTCTCGATGAGGACCGTCACCAGTCCCAGCGCGTCGCGGCGCAGGCCGTAGGGGTCGGCGGAGCCGGTGGGAGCCAGCCCCACGGCAAAGAGACCGGCCAGGCTGTCCATACGGTTGGCCAGCCCAACGACCAACCCCGGCCGTGTGGCAGGGAGTTGGTCGCCTGCGAAGCGGGGCAGGTAGTGCTCGAAGATGGCGGTGGCGACGGCTTCACTCTCGCCGGAGAGCCGGGCATATTCGCGGCCCATCACCCCTTGCAGGCTGGTCAGCTCGATCACCATCTGGGTGGCCAGGTCGGCCTTGCACAGGTGCGCCGCCCGCCGGGCTGTCTCCAGTTCCTCTTCCGAAAGTCCCAGTTTCTCGCCAATGGCCGGGGCCAGTTGCTCCAGCCGTTTCGTTTTGTCGAGCATCGAGCCCAGTTGTTCTTGAAACAGCAGGGTGTCGAGCCGGGGCAAAAAGCTTTCCAGAGGTTGGGCGGTGTCGGCCTTGAAAAAGTAGTCGGCGTCGGCGTAGCGAGCGCGCAACACCCCTTCGTTGCCCCGACGCACCACGTCCAGGTGCTCCGTGCCCCCGTTGCGAACGGCGATGAAGTAGGGCAAGAGATTGGAGATTGGAGACCGGAGATTGGGGGTTGGAGCTGTGGAAGCGGGATCTCCAATTTCCAATCTCTGATCTTTAATAACTGGGAAATAACGCTGGTGCTTTTTCATCACGGTGATGAGCACCGGCTCGGGGAGGGAGAGGTAGGCGGGGTCGAATTCACCCCGCAGGGCGGTGGGCTGTTCGACCAGGTTGGTCACTTCTTCCAGCAGGTCGGGGTCGTGGGGCACGACGCCGCCGACTTCGGCCGCCAGGCTTTGAATCTGCTCCTGGATGGCGGCCCGCCGCTCGTCCACGTCCACGATGATGCCCTGGCCGGCCATCGCGGAGGAGTAGTCGGCGGCGTGTTTGATTTCGACCGCCGGCGAGCCGGCCGGTCGAGGCCCCCGGCTGACTCGTCCGCTGGCGACGCCTGCGTATTCGAAGGGCACCACCTGTCCCCCCAGCAGACAGACCAGCCAGCGGATGGGCCGGCTGAAGCTGACTCCCAACCCCTCTCCCCGAGGACGGTCGGGGGGCAGCCAGCGCATGCTCCTGCCAAAGCGGATGCCGGCGATGAGCCGGGGCAGGGCTTCGGCCAGCACCTCGGGGGCGGGCCGGCCCTCGAGGCGCCGGATGGCGAAGACGTACTGCCCTCCTGCCACGTCGCGCACCTGCCCCGTGCCGGGACGGTGCAAATCGGCCACGTCTACCCCCTGGCTCCGGGCGAAGCCCAGGGCGGCTTTGGTGGGATTCCCGTCGGCATCGAAGGCGACGCGAGCGGGCGGACCTTTCACCATCTGCTCCTCGTCTCGCTGGCGCGGGGCCAGGTCTTCCACGTAAACGGCCAGCCGACGCGGCGTGCCGGCCACGCGCACCGGGCCGTGGTCCAACCGCAGATCGTCCAGCAGCGCCGGGACGGCAATGGTAAGCTGCTCGATGGCAGCGGTCACGTCCTGAGCAGGCAACTCTTCCGTGCCAATCTCCAGCACGAAGGTGGTCGGAGACTGGGGACTGGAGACATCGTGCCCTCTGGGTATTGGAGACTTGCTGACTTGCTGATTTGCTGATTTGCCGATTTGCCGATTTGCCGATTTGAGGAACGGATACCCAGCCTGCTTGCGCTGTTCTAGGAAGGCGGCGGCCACCTGCCGCGACAAGTCGCGCATGCGGGCGAAGTAGCTGGCCCGTTCGGTGACGCCGATGGCTCCCCGCGAATCGAGCAGGTTGAAGGTGTGGGAGCATCGGAGCACGTAATCGTGGGCCGGGATGACCAGGCCGTGGGCCAGGCATGCTTTGGCTTCCTGCTCGAAGAGGTTGTACATCTGCATCAGCCGGTCCACGTCGGCCACCTCGAAATCGTAGATGCAGTGCTCCACTTCCTGGCGCAGCAGGATGTCGCCGTAGGTGTGGCGACCGTCCCAATCAATCTCCCAGACCGAGTCGACCCCTTGCAGGTAGAGGGCGATGCGCTCCAGACCGTAGGTCAGCTCCACGGCGACCGGGTCCAGGTCGAAGCCACCGAATTGCTGGAAGTAGGTGTATTGGGTGATCTCCAGCCCGTCGAGCCACACCTCCCAGCCCAGACCCCATGCGCCCAGGGCGGGACTTTCCCAGTTGTCCTCCACGAAGCGGATGTCGTGTTCCTCGCGTTTGATGCCCAGGGCGTACAGGCTGTTGAGGTAGAGTTCCTGCGGGTCGCCGGGGTCGGGTTTGAGGATGACCTGGAATTGGGTGTGCATTTGCATGCGATTGGGATTGTCGCCGTAGCGACCGTCGTCGGGGCGGAAGGAGGGTTCCACGTAGGCGACGTTCCACGGTTCGGGGCCCAGGGCGCGCAGGGTGGTGGCCGGGTTGGCCGTGCCGGCGCCTACCTTCTCGCTGTAGGGCTGCCAGATGAGGCATCCCTGCTCAGCCCAGTAGTTTTGCAGGGTCATGATGATTTGTTGGAAGTTGAGGGGTTGGGTCATAGTCGTTTGTGATCCTCTTGATAGGATAATGATGAAGGTGACATTTACGAAAACAGTATCTGACTCTTATGAACAGCCCAGGAAGGCTGCCAAGTCATCCAGAAATTGCTGCTGCTTGTTCGGATCATCAGCGATCTGAGTGAGATTGTAAACTGATGTGAGCTTGCCCTGCTCTATCCACTCGGCTGCTTCCCTGGCAACTCGTTCAACAAGAATCGTGGCGATGAATGAGAGAGGCGGCTTGGGACGATGAGTGCGCTCGCAGGCCAGCAGAATGCGATCAAAAGCGCGGGTTGCTGTCTTCCAGTGTTCATCTGAACCAGCCGGATCTGCGCCCCCCTTCAACTCTCCGCCCCACAGCATATCGTCTTCGTCGTTTGCAGAAAACAGGTCGGGGCCGATGCGATACGACTGCCCTTCATCGTCTCGCCAGGTGATCTGACGATTGAGAAGCAAGCGATTGCTATTATGCAACCTCAGTTCGCGATAGACGATGCGTCGCTCTTCCAGATCTGCCAATTCAGCTTCCAGGTCAAGCGACTCCGTAATGACCAGTTCGTGAATTTGGCGAGAGTTTACTTCCTCATCATCGTCATCTCGAACAACCCGCCCCTTAAGTTTGTAGACAATGCTCGCCAGATGTCCCCGATGATGAAGATGCAAAGCCAGAGGGGTGATAATCTCAACGTAGGCTAATCTACCTACTTCGTTGCGCCAAGCCCCCCCAAGACTATCGCCCAGGTTGGCATAGGCCATTTCCAGGTGACGCTGTGGCGTTACCTGGCCCACTTTGACCAGTGCGCTGATAATTTGGTTGAAGTGATGAACCAGGTCCTGTGCAATGTCAGACGGAGGAGCAAGCCCAGCCTCGTAACTTGTGGTGTTCAGCCCCATATCATTCATTACCTTCTGAGACACCATCGCCACGTTGCGGTAGTACATAATCAACTCAGGGTGCTCCCTCAGAATGTCAGGAGTGCAGAAATAGTAAGGGTAAGGGATAGGTGGGCTAGCGTCATCGAGGGCTTGCAATGCATCCACATCAATCCAGAGACGCGCTGCTGCCTCGTGCCACGCTTCCTTGTCATATTCCGTGGCAATTTGCTCAATTTTCTGAAGCAATCCATCCAGGTTCAGCGCCATCAGGTTTCTGATGATGAACACACCGCGTTTGATGGAATTACGTTCAACAGCACGCTGAATCTCATCTGGCGTGCTGGCATAAGGGGGCAACGACGGATCGGGGCTGGTCAGATAACTCGTCCGTTGTTCAGCGATGCGCCTGCGGCGACGTCGAACCATTCGGGTCTTTCTCCGTTTTTTACCTGCGGGTCCAAACAGCAATGCTCTCACGCACAGCAACCCGGCCAAAGCGCCCCATTTGCTGGCTGGAGTTGCCTTTGTAACGAGTGACGATGATACGCTCGACCTTAAACCCAGCGTCTACGGCTAATTCGGATAGTAGCAAGTCCACAGGAATCAATTCACCGTGGAAGCGAGCGTTGGCCACTACCAAAGCTATTTTTGCTCCCGGACGGCAAACCCGGGCGATTTGCCTCAATGCCAGGTTCATATCCTCAAAATATCCTTTGATCATAACCGGTATGCGCGGATTGTTCAATTCTTGACCTTTGAGGTTGTTCAGTATCTCGGCCAGGGCAGGATGATGGACATTATCTGTGGGCGCTTCACGGGATTCGATGTGCGAACGCAAGAGGCTATGACGTATCTGTTTCAACTCCTCGAATTCTTTGACAAATTGCAGACACAGCTCAAGGCTGTAAATGCGACTATAGTCGTAACGGTTAAGGTAAGGAGGCGACGTAATGATGATGTCGGCATAATCATCAAAGGAGTCGCAAAATGAACGTGCATCTGCTTTAGCAACGTAAACGCGCCTTTTAGAGTGCCCATTGGAAGGTGGGTGAGTCAAACCAGGCAGCAACAGTTGCCTCTCTACTCCCATCAGGTCACTATACATCATTTCCAGTTGTCCGATAAGCGTCCGCCGGACTGGAGGTATTTGTTTGTCACGCTTCAAGCGCAAATATTGTCCATCTTTACTGGTGTAGCTTACCTTTTCCAAAATAGCCATGAGGCCAAGCAGCAAGAACTCACGTGCAGCTTTGTGCTCAATTTGCTGAATCTGTTCCTTGAAAAACAGTATCTGCTCCAAAGTTTTGGGGTCATAAGCCAATCGAACGATTCGAATATCCTGGGGAGCCACCAAT
>JAJRXB010000044.1 GCA_024276515.1 Chloroflexota bacterium | reverse complement strand
GGCTCCGCTTTACTGTTGAATATGTTCGGGAAATGGGAGGTCGTAACTTGAAAACTCGTTGTTATTCGAACCAACCTGCGGTTTGAGCTGCGCCGCCGGACCACACCTGTCCGCCGGACCACACCTGGCCGCCAGACCACACCTGTCCGCCAGACCACACCTGGCCGCCAGACCACACCTGACCGCCAGACCACACCTGACCGCCAGACCATACCTGCCCGCCGGTCCAGGCTATCCCCCCGGTCCAAGACATTCCGCCGGACCACACCTGCCCACCGGTCCAGCCATCGGCCAGCGTGCTGGCCTTGCCGATGCAAAGCACCCCATATTCGAGGCCCTCATTGGGATTGCCGGTCACTTCGGCCCGGACCGCGTCGGGCAGCCAGATGTAGCCCGCGCCCTGCTGGAAGGGATGATAAGGTTGCCCATCGTGCCAGCCTACCCGCGCCGTGGACATCAGCAGGAACTTGACGTCTTCCGGCGACAGGTCTGGACGGGCTTGCAGCAGCAAAGCCACAGCCCCCGAAGTGAGCGCGGCGCTGCTGGACGTGCCACTCATCTTGCTCAGGCGACCGTTGATGGCGAAATCGCTATTCTCGTTCAGAGTCGCCTCTTTGGAGGAGAGCAGAGAGATGGTGTGCACGCCCGGGGCCACGACGTCGGGCTTGACGAAATCTTCAAAGGTAGGGCCAATGGAGGAGAAGGGCGCGATTGTGTCATCCTCGAACTGCATCGTGGTGTCGTGACTATGAATGGCCCCCACGGTGATGATGAAAGGGTCGTTGCCCGGGACCATAATGGTGTTGACGTCAGACCCGCCGTTGCCGGCGGCAGCCACCACAACCAATCCCCTGGCCCACAGCGCCTCTACCGCCTGGTTGAGGACGTCGTCCACGTACAGGCTGTGTGGCTCGGCCACCATAGAGAGGTTGACGACGCGGATGTTATACTCGTCGGCGTGATCGGCCACCCATTGCAAACCTTGAATGATCCGTGAGTAGGGGCCGGTCCCGTTCTCATCCAGCACCCGCACCGACACCAGATTGGCCTGGGGAGCCACCCCCATAAAGACTAAATCTTTCCGCTTGCCCAGGTTGCTGGCGATCAAGCCCGCCACGTGCGTGCCGTGTCCGTGCGGATCGTACAGGTTCTCGTTGTCTGGATCCACAAAGTCTACCCAGGCCAGCAGCCGCTTGAGACGCCGGTCGTCCTGTTCATCGCTGTCCCTGTCTTTATCCTTCTTTTTATCTTTATGATCTTCTTGAATAGTGTCGCGATCCAAAAATTTGGTCAACTCAAATCCAGAGTCAACGACGGCTACGGTTATGCCTTTCCCGGTTATGCCCTGTTTCCACAACTTGCGCGCGCCAATATCCAGTGGGGCGACGTAATATTCTTTGAGCGAGGTCCATTCCGTAGCCGTAGAGTCCGCGTGATTTTCGGTCAAGCCGGTCACTCTGGCCTGATAATCATACGTGATGGCGCTCAGCCGTTCATCTTGAATCAATTGCCGCAGCGTGGCGCGGTTGGTCAGAGCAGTGACTCCCTGGATCAGGCTCAACTCTGCGGTCACTTCTCCGCCGGCCTGAGTCACAGCCCGAGCGGCTGCGTCAGCGCCCAGTTCGCTCTGCACGATGATGCTCAGCGACGCGCCGTCGTCGGGTTGAGCGAGAAAGTCCAGAACAGCCGCATCAACTTTGGGTTGGCCCGGAGGTACGGCAGAGCCTGTGGGCACGCCCACGAACGCAATCACCATGAGAGCGGTGACGGCCAGGGGGAGCAGTTTCGATAATCGAGTGTTCATTTTGCCATCTCCTTCGGGCTATCGGTAGAGTGTTGTTCAATAGGGTTGTTCCCTTTTAAGCAAAAGCAGGTGACAGTCACTTGAACTGTGCTAAAAGTGACTGTCACCTCAGCACAAATTTATTCAGGAACAACTCCAAGTTTATAAGGTGGCTACTCAGGTAGCGAAACCCTTGCAAAGGTTGCGTGATGGATTTCAGGCCGAAAACGCCTTTTCCCATCGGGAGTTGCTTCATCGTCAAGGCTATTCGCAACCTTCGCAAGGGTGGGTAGTTACTTTATAACTTTATTTTAACCTGAAAGCTGCCGAATGTGGGTAAAGGGATGAGAAATTCACCGTAAAAATTCCGTAAATGTTTTGAGCTTGGCCGGAAAATGGGGAGCTTTGCGAAGGTTTGGGGTCGCGGAGACTCTTTGCTCGTAGGGAGAGGGTTGGGTTGGGGAGTGAGATTCCACCCTCCCCCGGCCCCTCCCTGTCAGCTATGCATTACCCACATGTCGTTCCGGCCGCTTTTTGCTGCGAATAAATCCGCAGCCTAATAGCTAAAGTCGGCTCAAGCCGACTGCTCCTCCCCCGATTCTGGGCAAAGACAGCACGTTTCAACGTGCTTGGGCTAT
>JAJRXB010000043.1 GCA_024276515.1 Chloroflexota bacterium | reverse complement strand
TTTCCACTGGATATTTTGGTCAAAACTCCGAAGGAAATTGCTCAAGCCCTGGAGAAGGGGGACTTCTTTATCCGCGAGATCGTGACGCAAGGGCAAGTGCTCTATGAGCGACCCGACTGATCCCCTGGCGTGGGTGGCCCGGGCGGAAGAAGATTATGCCCTGGCACAGTCGGCTCCGCGGCGTAAGAAGCCCTTGATTTATGGGGCAGTTTTTCACGCCCAGCAATGTGCCGAGAAGTACTCAAAGCGCTGCTCGTGGCCCGAGGCCAGGCGTTCCCCGAAACCCACGACCTGGCTGCCTTGAGTGACCTATGCAGTCAAAGCGGCATCATCGTCCCGGTGGACCAAGACTCGTTGCAGCGATTGGCCGCCTACGCTGTGCAGGTGCGCTATCCCGGCGAGGACCCCACGGCCGATGAAGCACGGATGGCGCTGAAAACAGCCCAGGCAGTACGTCGTTTCGCCAGAAAGGTGACAGTCACTTCTGAAAGTGACTGTCACCTGACCTGAACTGAAGAGAGGACACCCTATGCCCAACCCGACTCTACCCCTGGACCGCATCATCCAGGGCGATTGTGTGGACGTGCTGAACCGTTTGCCCGAAAGCAGTGTGGACCTCATCTTCGCCGACCCGCCCTACAACCTGCAACTGCGGGGGGAACTCTGGCGGCCCAATATGACCCGGGTGGACGCGGTGGACGACGAGTGGGACCGGTTCGCCGACGACCCCGACGACCCGGCCCGGGCCTTCGCCGCCTACGACGCCTTCACCGAAGCCTGGCTGCGCGCCTGTCGCCGCGTGCTCAAAGAGACGGGGACCATCTGGGTCATCGGCACCTATCACAACATCTTCCGCGTCGGCAAACTGATGCAAGACCTGGGCTTCTGGATTCTCAACAGCGTGGTGTGGGTCAAAACTAACCCCATGCCCAACTTCCGTGGCGTGCGTTTCACCAACGCCCACGAAACCCTCATCTGGGCCCAGAAGAAGCGGGGCGCCCGCTACACCTTCAACTACCAGGCGATGAAACACCTGAACGACGGCAAGCAAATGCGCAGCGATTGGGAACTTCCCCTCTGCACCGGGGACGAGCGGCTGAAGATCAACGGCCAGAAGGCTCACACCACCCAAAAGCCCGAAGCCTTGCTCTACCGGGTGATCCTGGCCAGCTCCAACCCCGGCGACGTGGTGCTCGACCCCTTCTTCGGCACCGGCACCACCGGGGCCGTCGCCAAAAAGCTGCACCGGCACTGGATCGGGGTCGAGCGCGACGAAACCTACGTCCGTCTCGCCGCCGAGCGCATCGCTGCCGTGCAGCCGGCTCCCTTCGAGGAAGAGGTCTTCGTCTTCCAGAACAGGCGGAACCGCCCTCGCATCCCCTTCGGCGCGCTGCTGGAACGAGGTCTGCTCCGGCCGGGGCAAACCCTCTACTTCGGCCCGAAGGGGGAGGTGCAGGCCAAAATCCTGGCCGATGGCTCGCTGATGTGGAATGGCTTCGTCGGCTCCATCCACCAGGTCGCGTCGCGTATCAAGAACGCCCCGTGCAACGGCTGGCAGCACTGGTATTACGAGGACTCCGACACCGGTCGGCGCCGGGTGATTGACGAACTGCGCGAGCGGGTCCGGGCGGGGAGATTGGAGAGTTAGATTGGAGATACGCGATGCGCATCACGTTTGACGTTTCACGCATCACGCAATAGCCCTATGCGAACTCACCTGTCTAACCTGTTGGCCCGTGGGCCGAATCAAACCACCGCCTTTCTGCCAGATCCCAACGTGGAAACCCTGGCCGAGACGCTGGTCGCCTTCGCCAACGCCGACGGCGGCACCATCCTGGTCGGCATCACGCCCGACGGGATGGTGACCGGCGACGTGCTGAGCGAAGACGTGGAGGGAGTGCTGGCCCAGGCGCTGGGACTCTGCCGTCCCCCCGTCGCCACCGAGTGGGGACAGGCCGAACTGCCCCAGGGGACCGTGATTCACATCGGCGTGGCCCGCAGCCCAGAGTTGCACAGCCTGGCCGACGGCCGGGTGCTCATCCGCCACGGCCCCGAAAACCGCCCTCTGAGCGGCGACGCCATCCGCCAGCTCGCCGCCACCAAGTCCAGCGGCGACTTCGAGACGGAACCGGTCGGCGGCGCGACCCGCACCGACCTGGACGACGCGGTCATCGAGGAATATATGGAGAAGCGGGCCGAGCGAGGTCGGCGCCCCGTCAGCGGCACGGTGGACGATCACCTGGTCAGTATCGGCGCGCTCACCCCCGACGGCACACCCACCGTGTCGGGGATGCTCCTCTTCGGCCAGCGACCACAGGAGTTCCTGCCCCAGAGCGGCGTCGTCTTTGTGCATTTTGTAGGCACCGAGCCACGCGGCAAAGATGGACTGGCCGGCTACGGCCGGCGCGCCGAACTGGAAGGGCCGTTGGCCCGGCTGCTGGAGGCAGCCTGGAACATCGTCTGGGAAGAGATGCGGGTGGGCGCTGTGGTCACCGACCTCAGGCGGGAGGAAAAGCCGGAGTACCCCCGATTCGCCGTGCGTGAGGCACTGGTCAACGCCGTCGCCCACCGGGATTATCGACTCTCCGGCCGGCGCGTCGAAATCCGTATGTTCGAAGACCGGCTGGAAGTGGTCAGTCCCGGTGGCCTGCCCGGCTACATCACCGTAGACAACATCGTCGAGGAACATTTCTCGCGCAACCCCCGGATCGTCGCCGGTCTCTTCCAGTGGGGCTACATCGAGGAGTTGGGCCTGGGCATTGACCGTATGATCGAAGAGATGTTGCAACACGGTCACCCGGCGCCCGAGTTCAAAGCCACACCCTACTCCTTCAGCGTCACCCTTCGTAACGTGCGCGAGCGCCGCCCTGTCCCCGTCTGGGAGCAGAATATGAACGAACGTCAGATGCGGGCCCTGACCCACGTGCGTGAGTTCGGACGCATCACCAACCGTGACTACCGGGCCATCTGCCCCAACGTCTCGGCCGAAACCCTGCGCCTGGACCTGGCCGACCTGGTGGACAAAGGGCTGTTGCTCAAGATCGGCGACAAGCGGGGGACGTATTACATTTTGAAGTAGCTTTTTCCAGAGATTCCCAAAGTTATCCCAAATTATCCCAAACTATTCCCAGGTTATCCCAAGTTTATCCCAAATTATGTGAAGCGGTATCTGCCCAGGCCGGGCATGGCCGCGCTTGCCACTGAACCACGACGGAGGACGAAGGACAAATGACGGATGACGAACGACTTTCCCCCGTTCTTCGCCCTCTGTCTTTCGTCCTTTGTCCATCGTCCAAGAAGACCGGAGGTCCCAATGCGACGCTGGAACGGCTGGGGTGACGAGGTTGTCACCCATCCCTTGCCCTCCTCGGCGGCTCGCTTCCTGGAGAATGTTCTGGGCCGGGGGACGCCGCCGCACGACGCTGCGCTGAGTGACGCGCTCCGCGCCGTCCCCCGCAGCCGCCTTCCCCTTCACCCACTGGTGACGACCGACGCCGAGGCCCGCGTCCGCCACGCCTGCGGTCAAAGCCTGCCCGACTGGGTCGCCCTGCGGACCGGACGCATCCCCGCCTTCCCCGACGGCGTTGCCTTCCCCACCACCGAGGCGGACGTAGTGGAACTCGTCACCTTCGCCAGCGAAGCCGGCGTCCGGCTCATCCCCTACGGCGGCGGGACCAGCGTCGTGGGCCACGTAACCCCGGCCCCCGGCGACGCCCCGGTCCTCACCGTGGACCTGAGTCGCCTCAATCGTTTGCTCGCCCTCGACGAGACCAGCCGGCTGGCGACCTTTGGTGCCGGGGTGGATGGGCCGCACCTGGAAGCACAACTGCGGGCGCGGGGCTACACCCTGGGACACTTCCCCCAATCCTTCGAGCTCTCCACCCTGGGCGGCTGGGTCGCCACCCGCTCCAGCGGGCAGCAATCCCTCTATTACGGGCGCATCGAAGACCTGTTCGCCGGGGGACAGCTCCTCTCGCCTGTGGGCCGTCTCGATTTGCCTCCCTTCCCCGCCAGCGCCGCCGGCCCCGACCTGCGCCAGTTCGTGCTCGGTTCCGAGGGACGGCTGGGGGTCGTCACCCGGGCCACCGTGCGGGTCAGCTCCCTGCCTGAGCGAGAGGACTTCCACGCCACCTTCTTCCCCGACTGGGCACAGGGGATGGCCGCCGTCCGCGAGATGGTCCAGGCCCGGTTGCCCCTTTCGATGCTGCGCCTGAGCGACCCCGTCGAGACGACCACCACCCTGGCCCTGGCCGGCCACCAGCGACTGGTGAGTCTGCTCGAGGGACTGCTGCGCGTCCGTGGATTGGGGCAGGAGCGGTGTATGCTCCTCTTCGGCGTCACCGGGGGCGACGAAGCGGTGAAATCGGCCCGCAAACAGGCCATCGAGGCCGCCCGCGCCCACGGCGGTGTCCACGTGGGGCGACGGATGGGGGACGAGTGGCGCAAAAGTCGCTTTCGCACCCCCTACCTGCGCAACACCCTCTGGGAGCGAGGCTACGCCGTAGACACGCTGGAGACCGCCGTCCGTTGGTCCGACGTGCCTGCCACCGCCGACGCCGTCCGGCGCGCCCTGGGCGAGGGATTGCACGGCGTCGGCGAGCGCGTCCACGTCTTCGCCCACCTGTCCCACGTCTACCCCGACGGGGCCAGCATCTACGTCACCTATCTCTTCCGGCTGCCCCTGACGCCTCGAGGGGGCGTTGACGCCGACGAAACCTTGCGGCGCTGGCGACAGCTCAAGACCGCCGCCAGCCAGGCCATCGTCGCCGCCGGCGGCACCATCAGCCACCAGCACGGCGTCGGCGTGGACCACGCCCCCTATCTGCCCGCCGAAAAAGGGGCGCTGGGGATGGCGGCGCTGCGCCACCTGTGCCGCACCTTCGATCCGCAGGGTGTGATGAATCCGGGTAAGTTGATAGCGTGAAGCGTGAGGAGTGAAACGTGAAGTGTGAAACGTGAAGTGTGAAACGTGAAGAGTGAAACGTGAGGGGTAGAGGATGGAGGGAAAGAGAGATGAATTATGAGGAGTGGGCAAGGTCAGTGCCGGAGGAAATCACAGGTGATTCGTTATGGAAGATGGAAGCCTATCGTCTGGGATTGTTTGTCGCGGAGGTGGGCTGGCATGATGTGACGAAACTGAAGCAAGATAAACGTATGCTTGGCTTGTCGGACCAACTCTCGCTTGCTCACCCAAATCATTCGCCTGCTCCTGACTATGGTCCCGCAGCAGCGCGGCTTCATCCTGCGTGAGCAAAGCAGCCCCTACCAACCCAGCCATGACAACGCCCAACCTGTCCCAACTGTTGGCCGGGAGGTACTGGGCGTTTTGCTGCAAAACATCCCTCTTCCCTGATCACGCATCACGTTTCACGCCAAAGGAGGCAATCATTATGAACCCCACCGAATCACGTCAACTGCTGCGGGATTGGCTGAACAGCAAGCCTGCCAACTTCTTCGAAGCCGGGCGGAATCTGCAAAACGTGCTGCGAATGTACCTGGGCACAGAGCGGTTCGGCGAGCTACGACCGGCCCTGTCCGAGTTCGGCCAGACGTGCGCCACGGTGATCGACCCGGCGGCCGTCGTCAACGACCGCATCGGCAACCACCCCCGGCTGGTCGGCTGGAGCGAGATTGGCGAGCGGACGGAGGAGATCGAGTTTCACCCCAGCTACCACGCCGCCGGCCGACCGGCCTACGAATCGGGGATACTGGCGTTGCAGACGGAACCGGGCCACGCCGTCGAGCAGGCGGCCTATTTCTTCCTGCTGGCCCACTGCGGCGAGATGGGCCACGCCTGCCCTATCGCCTGCACGTCGGGGATGATCCGCGCCCTGCAGCGCAAGGGGAGCGATTTTTTGAAAGAGAAGTACCTGCCGCCGCTGCTGGACCCCGATTACGACACGCATCAAATCGCCGCCCAGTTTATCACCGAAGTGCAGGGCGGCTCCGACGTGGGGGCCAACGCCTGCGTCGCCACCCCGGTGGAGGGGCAGCCCGGCGTCTGGCGCATCAGCGGCGAGAAGTGGTTTTGCTCCGTCGCCCACGCCGATCAATTCCTGGTCAGCGCCCGCCCGGTGGGGGCGGTGGCGGGGACCAAAGGGCTGGGTGTTTTCCTGGTCCCCCGTCGCCTGGACGACGGCTCCGTCAACGGGGTCCACATCCGCCGGTTGAAGGACAAATTCGGCACCCGCACCATGCCCACCGCCGAAATAGATTTTGTGGACGCCATTGGCTACCAAATCGGCGCGGTTGACGAGGGTTTCAAAATCATCATCGAGATGGTGTTGAACGTCTCCCGCTGGCTCAACTCGGTCGGCTCGGTGGCGATGATGAGACGGTCGCTCATCGAGGCCTGGACCTTCGCCCAGCACCGGCCCGCCTTCGGCGCGGCCATCTTCCAGTACCCGCTGGTGCAGGAGGCGCTGGCCGAGATCAAGGCCGAAGTCTACGCCGGGATGGCCTCCACCTTTCGCCTGTCGCACCTGATTGACCGGATAGACACCGGTCAGGCGACGAAACAGGAACGGGGCGTGTATCGACTGCTGGTGAACATCAACAAATATTGGACGTCCATCGCCGCTTCCTTCGCCCTCCGGCGGGCGCAGGAGGTGTTCGGCGGCAACGGAGCGGTGGAGAGCTTCAGCGTGGTGCCGCGCCTGTACCGCGACTCCGTCGTCTTTGAAAGCTGGGAGGGGAGCCACAACGTCCTTTGTTTGCAGGTGATGCGCGATTCGCGCAAATATCGCTTCCACCGGGATTACTTCGACTACGTCGCTGCCCAACTGGACTCGGTGACGGGTGCGGAGTTGATGGCTTTGCAAGAGACGTGTGTGACGGCCATGACCCGCGTGCAGGATCGGCTGGAGCGGGTGCTGGGCGGCGACCCGGACTTCGCCCAGACTCACATCCGGCGCGCCGTGGACGAGATGGCCGCGCTGATGGGGGCGGCCTGTCTGCTGGCCGAGGCGGAGTGGGAGCTGTCGCAGGGCCTGGAGACCGACAAGCTCGACGTGCTCCAGTTCTACCTCAACCGACACCTGGTCCCCGGCTACGACCCACTGGACGACCCCGATTACCGTCCCCGCCTGGCACGGATTTGCGAATCGCTGTGAGGGGGCGGTGGTCAGGTGACAGTCACTTCTAAAAGTGACTGTCACCTGACCTGGCCCACTTTTGACGAAATCTCCATCTCCCTGTAAACTATGGCGTGCCCAGGTCACACCTTGTCAAGGCGAATCTGATATTACGTCAAAGTCACCTTGATGAAGTATCAGGAAGGGAAGGTTTCGTTGTGAGAAAAGTTCGACTTTTTCCTCTGTCGCGCTACGTGGAGGCGGCACTCCAACAAGCTGAATACGAACGGGACGAGAACCAGGTGGTGATTGCCCAGGTTCGGGGAGCGTCGGGGTTCTTTGCCCAGGGAGAGAGCTTTGAGGAGGCCCGCGAGAACTTGCGGGATGTGATTGAGGGTAACGTGCTTCTGGCGCTGCAACTTGGGTTGGACATTCCTGCTATCGAAGGGGTGACTATCGAGGAGCAAGACGTCGAAGTTGTCACCCCTTAAGCCACATCAAGTCATCCGCAAGTTGCGGAAAAAGGGCTTTGTGGGGCCGATACCGGGCGGTCGCCACGTTCGGATGGTCCACGCCGAAACTGGTCAGATCATTCCCATCCCGATGCACAAGAGCAAAGACGTAAGCGTTGGCCTGATTCGAGCCATCATCCGTGAACTCGGCATCACGCCGGAGGAGTGGAATCGGTTATAGGTCTGGCTGCGTTGGCATCGTTAGTTTGAATTTTGTGATTGGTCGCACATCCAGGCCACCCCTTATGGCGGGGTGGCCTTCGTCAACCTGAGAGGCTTATGACCGTCGGTGAATTTGCTCTCCCCCAAAGCTGGGGTTCGGACCGGCGCGGACCAGTGCGCTGGATTGCTTCGCACGTCGCCCGCCACAAGTTGTTCATCGTTGGCGTGTTGATCGGTGCATTTGGCAATGCCACCCTGGCGGCGGCCGTGCCGGTCTTCATTGGCCGCGCGTTCGACGCGGTGGTGGCCTCGCCGCCCGACCTTCGGCGGCTGGCGATAACGGCCGGCCTGTTGGTGGCGTCGCAACTGGTGCGCGGCGTGCTGATGTTGGGGCGCAACTTCTCGGCCGAGGTCATCGGTCAGCGGCTGGAACGAGATATCCGCGACGAACTGTACGTCAGTCTCATCGGCAAGAGCATGTCGTTTCACGATATGCAGCCCACCGGCGACGTGATGGCCCGCGCCACCAACGACGTGCGCGAGATCAACCTGATGGCCAATCCCGGCGTCAACCTGGTCGTTGGATCGGCCAACTTTTTGTTGATGCCCATTTTCGTCGCCCCCACGATTCACCCGCATCTCCTTCTGTCGCCTCTGATCTATCTGCTGGCCTACATGATCTCCGTGCGGAGTTACCTGCGTCAATTGCGCCCGGCCACCGAACGGGTGCGCCGCGAATTCGGTGAGATGAACACCGTGCTGGCGGAGGCAATCGATGGCATCGAGACGGTGAAAGGAGCAGCTCAGGAATCGCGCGAGATCGGTCGCTTTATGCGGACGGTGACCGGCTGGCGCGACGCCTACGTGGCCCAGGGAGACCTGGAGGCTCGCTTTATCCCGTTGCTGCTGATGGGACTGGTGCAGGCGGCCGGCTTTTTGCACAGCCTGTTGCTGTTCCGCGCGGGGGCGATCAGCGTGGGCGACGTGGTCTCGTTCAACGGACTCTTGATGCTCTTTGGCTTCCCCACCTTTGTGGCGCAATTCGCCTATTCGCAGGTTTCGTCGGGGCTGGCCAGCGCCCGGCGTATCCTGGAACTGATCAACGCCGAAACGGAGCTGGATCAGAACGTGGGAGGCTACGATGCCCCGATGCGGGGGGCGGTGGCCTTTGAGCACGTCACCTTTGGCTACCGGGCTCTTGGTCGACCGGGGCAAGACGGTAGGGACGCCGTGGCCCTGGAAGACGTCAGCTTTCGGGTGGAGTCGGGGCAAACGGTGGCCATCGTCGGCCAGACGGGGGCGGGCAAAAGCACCATCGTCAAGCTCATCAACCGCATCTACGACGTGGGGAGCGGGCGCGTGTTGATAGATGGCGTGGACGTGCGCGACTGGAATCTAGAAGCATTGCGCCGCCAGATTTCCATCATCGAGCAGGACATTTTTCTCTTCTCGCGCACCATCGCCGACAACATCGCCTTCGGCTGCCCCGACGCCACCCGCGAGGAGATCGAGGCGGCGGCGCGGGCGGCTCAGGCGCACGAGTTCATTGTGAGTTTCAAGGATGGCTACGACACGGTCATCGGCGAGCGGGGAGTCACCCTGTCGGGGGGGCAGCGCCAGCGATTGGCCCTGGCGCGGGCCTTTTTGACCGATCCGCGCATCCTGATCCTGGACGATTCGACCAGCGCCATAGACAGCGCCACCGAGGACCGCATTCAGCGAGCCATCGAGCGCGCCTCTGCAGACCGCACGACGTTTCTCATCACCCACCGACTGTCGCAGATTCGCTGGGCAGACCTGATTATTGTGATGCGCAAAGGGCGGGTGGCAGCCGCCGGCACCCACGAGCAGTTGCTCCGCGAGTCGCAGGCGTATCGCAATATTTTTACACGGGATGGCGGTGGACGACAGACGATAGACGACAGACGATAGGCGATAGATTATGTCCCTTTTCTACGGCCTGGACACCGAAGCTTACGACCGGGCGTATAGTGACCGGGAGTTGATACGCCGCATTGCCAGTTATTTTGCGCCACACGGCCATCGCGTGGTGACGGTGGCCCTTTTGATCACGACCATTGCCACGGCGGGAGCAGCCCAACCCTTTGTGGTGGCGCGGGGCGTGGACGTGCTGACGGAATCGCCAACGTTGGCCTTGCTCCTGAGCCTGGTAGCGCTGGTGCTGGCGATTGGCATCTTCACCTGGGGCGGCAACTGGATGCGTCGCCGGCTGACGGCGCGGGTCATCGGCGACGTGGTGCTGGCCCTGCGCCGCGATGCTTTCCAGTCGTCGGTGCAGCACGACATGTCCTTCTTCGACGAGTTCCAGTCGGGGCGCATCATCAGCCGCATCACTTCCGACACTCAGGAGTTTTCGCAGGTGGTGTTGCTCGTCACCGATCTGATCGGCCAGTTGATGCTGGTGGTCATCCTGGTCGCGGCGTTGTTCACCGTCTCCTGGCAACTGACATTGATGTTGCTGGCGCTGGCCCCACTGGTGACGCTCATGGCGGCAGGCTTCCGGCGGATTGCCCGCTACGTCACGCGCAGGGGCTTTCGCGTGCTGGCCGAGGTCAACGCTGCCATCCAGGAGGCGGTGACCGGCATCAGCGTGGCCAAAAATTTTCGGCAGGAGGGGGCGATCTACGCCGCGTTTGCCCAGGTCAATCGTCAGTCGTATGGGATCAACCTGTGGCGGGGGTTTGTGCTGTCGAACGTGTTCCCCGTGCTCAACGTGTTGGCCGGCATCGGGACGGCAGCACTGGTGTATTGGGGCGGGCTGACGGCCGCCCTGGGAGGCATTTCGGTCGGTAGCTGGTATCTTTTCATCATCAGCGTGGACCGTTTCTGGTTCCCGATGATCAACGTGGCTGCCTTTTGGAGTCAATTCCAAACGGGACTCTCGGCAGCCGAGCGTGTCTTCGCGCTGATTGACGCCGAGCCGACGGTGCGACAGAGGGGGCGCCGGCCGGTGAAGCGACTGCGCGGCGAGATTCGCTTCGACCGGGTCAGCTTTCGCTACACGGCGCAGGAGCAGGTGTTGAAGGATTTTTCGCTGCACATCGCGCCCGGCGAGAGCGTGGCGCTGGTGGGACACACCGGCGCGGGCAAGACCAGCATCGTGAAGTTGATCGCCCGTTTTTACGAATTTCAAGGAGGGCGGATCACCGTGGATGGGCAGGACATCCGCACCTTCGACCTGCACAGCTACCGCCGTCAGTTGGGAATTGTGTCGCAGATGCCCTTTCTTTTCTCCGGGACGGTGGCCGACAACATCCGCTACGCTCGCCCCAACCTGACCGACGCCGAAATCGAGGCGATGGCGCGGCGTATCGGCGGCGGCGAGTGGCTGGAGACGTTGCCGGCCGGTCTGCACACCGACGTGGGGGAACGGGGAACACGTCTTTCGATGGGGCAGCGACAACTGGTGGCGCTGATGCGAGTGTTGGTCCAGGCGCCGGCCATCTTCATCCTCGACGAGGCAACCGCCAGCGTAGACCCCTTCACCGAATCGCAAATTCAAGAGGCGATGGACCTGATTTTGCAGCGCAGCACTTCTATTTTAATCGCCCATCGGCTTTCGACGGTGCGCGCGGTGGATCGCATCATCGTGCTGGAGCAGGGACGTATCATCGAGGAAGGGGATCACGAGACACTGATGGCGCGGGGGGGCTACTACGCGGAACTGTACGATACCTACTTCCGGCATCAGTCGCTCGACTACGTGGAGCAGGTGGGCATGCGCCGTTCGTTGAATGTGTGATGTAAGGTAACTACTACATCTGGGCATAAATTCGTCGCCGGTCGGGTTGGATACAGGCCCCGGCCGGAATGGGGATTCCGGCGCTACCGGAGCCCCCGTAGCCCCGGAATCCCCATTCCGGGGGAGGGGGGGCGGGGCCAGGGGGGATGGGGATTCCGACACCGGCTTGGGGCAGACCCTCAGCGCCAAGCAGCTATCCGGGCTGAGTAGTTACGATGTAAGTCTTTCATGCTTGTGTTTGCAACAGCCGATAAAGGGTGCGCCGGGCCAGGATGTCGCTGCTGATGACGCCCATCACGCCTTCGTCGTCCACCACGGGCATGGCCGAAATTTCGTAATGCTCCAGCTTGCGCACCACGTCGAGGATGCTGTCGGTCGGGCTGGCGGTGATGACCTCGCGGGTCATGATCTCCGTCAGCGGCATATCTTCGGCGCAGGCGGTGGCCGAGGCGCGGGTGATGTCCCATTCGGTGACGATGCCGGTCAGTTCGCCCGTCGCCGAGACGATGGCCAGGATGTCGGCGGTTTCTTCCACCAGCAGTTGCGCCGCTTCGCGCACGGTGCGATCTTCGGTGATGGTGGGGATGGGCTCCATCACGTCGGCCACGGTGCGGTAGCTCTCGCTGGAGGCGATGCGACCGATGCTGATCTGTTCGGCCGCTTCGCAGGGGAGCATGTCGGGGTCGGCGACGAGCAGGTCCACCAATTCTTTCATATTGCGGCGGATGACTGCGTCGCGTTTGGCCTCGGCGGCGATCCGGCGCTGCTCGGCCAACGCTTCAAAATCGGCCTGGTGGTCGGCCAGCCAGCGTTCGATGGCTTCCCGGTCGCCCAGCATCGCCTGGGGGATGCGCAGATGGTCGGGGGTCTTGATCATCCGCTCCTGGGCGGCGAAGATGACGCCGCCGGAATTGACCAGATAATCGGTGGCGATGAGCACCCCCGCCTGCCAGTAGACGGCTCGCTCCATACGGGCGCGGGCGGCCTTGCGGGCCGGGTCGGGCGAGTAGGTATTGGCCCCTTCGACGATCATCGCCCATTTGCCCATCCGGTCCACGGTCATCGAGGGGTTGGAGGTGGCGTCCACGTCCAGGTAGTTGGCGATGGGGGCGGCCGGCACAAAGCAAAAGGCGGATTCGCGCAGCAGGTCGTTGGGCGCGTTGGAGAATTTGGTCTGCGGATTGGGCGTGCGCACGTTGATGAGCCGGTCGAGGAAATAGGGAAAGGTGACGATGCCGTGCTCGTCGCGCAGCTTCAGCAAATCCTGGATGGGCAACCCTGCCTCGTCGTAAAGGTAGCCGGTCTCGTCGCTGATGCCCACGACGCGGGGGGTGTTGGCCGGGTCGCTCTGGCTCAGGATGCGGGCCACGTGGGCGCCCACCGCACCGAAACCCTGGATGAGCACGGTCATGTCGGCACGGGTGGGGATTTGCAGGTTGGCGAACTGGGGCAGGGCTTTCAGTCGCCCTATCTCGCCCAGCAGGGCGTCAATGGCGATGACCACGCCGCCAGCGGCGGCCCCCAGTTGGTCGATGCGATTGCCGCCCATGTCGGCCGGCTTGGAGAGGGCACAGTCCAGGCCGTTTTCGATGGCGATGGTTTTCATGTCGGCGTCGTTGGTGCCGACGTCGGGGCCGGGGAGGTAGATGTCGCGGTAGCGGTAGATGAGGTGGGCGAAGCGGCGAATCACCTCGGTGTGCTCCGCCGGCGACAGGTCCCGTCCTGGGGCGACGATGCCGCTCTTGCCGCCGCCGTAGGGCAGGTCGGCGGCGGCGTTTTTGAGGGTCATTCCTCGGGCCAGGTTGTGGATGGCGGCGGGGGTCAGGTCGGGCAGCATGCGGATGCCCCCCATTGAGGGACGGCCCATAGCCAGGTTGTCCACGACCAGGTAGCCCCCGACCTCCAATGGACTTTCCACGTCCCACATGCAGATCACCAGTCGCGGCCCCAGCCGGTCCACCTCGATGCCCAGCCGTTGCAGGCGGTCCACGTCGAGGGGGCCGAATTCCATATAGGCCATTGGCCCGTCTCGGCGCAACCGGTTGCGCCACGTGCGTTCGGGTAGTACGTCGTGCAGGAATTCGCTCATGCGTTTGGGGATCATAGGTAACTTTCCTCACGGCCAGCCAGCCTGGGAATAAATCCCCAGGCTGAGAGTTGAAGCGCGCTGAAGCGCGCTCGTTGAGTCAGCGTGCTTCAGCGCGCTTCGGCTGTTAGCTGGTGGATTTATTCGCCAGCCTGGTGCAGATTCCGTGCCGCCACGAAAGTCAGGCCCCTCTCCGTCAGAGCCCGGGCAGTGCGATTCAGGGCGTCGTGCTTGTCCAGGTAGTTGCGCTCCAGGAAGGGCATGTCGCCCGCCTCCTCGATCTCGGCCTTGTCGCGGAAGTAGTCGAGGATGTCGGACGGGTGCTCGCGGGTCTGTTCCACCTCCGGGGTGCCGCCCTCGTGTTTGGCGGAGATGTTGGCCACGTGGTCGGCGATTGCTACCAACTCGTCCAGGCGGTCGTAGGGCTGACGGACGATGCTCTTCCAGGTTTCGGTGATGTGGTGCTCAAAGCGCACCACGTCCTCAAAGCCCAAAGCCCCCCGCACTTCGGCGGTGATCTCCATCGTCTCGTTGTTCACCGAGTTGCTCCAGTTGAAGCCGATGAGGGGTGAGGAGCCGTCGTCGCGGGAGAAGAGCTTGGCGCCGATGAGGGTCCACAGGGCGGCGTAGGGATTGTCGTTGCCCATAAAGACGGAGATTTTGAATTCGTTGTCCACGCCCAGCTTGTGGAGGAAGTAGCCCAGCAGCACGGTGCCGGGATTGATGTTGAGCACCTGCTTGATGCCGTAGGTGGTGTAGTAGTAGAGGAATTCGTCGAGCCACTTGAGGGCGTAGTGATTGGGCTGACCGACGCCGCCGAAGTAGCCGGTGATGGTCTCCGGGCCACCCAGGTGGACGTTGGAGCCGTCGGTGCCTTTGGTGTCCAGGGTCTCCACGTAGCTGGCGCCGACGATTTGCATGGCGGCGGCCACGGCCAGGAGGTCGCCGTCGGCCTCCTGCTCCTTCATCTTGCGGACGCGGATGAAGCGACCGGGCATCAATTCCCCCCGTTCGATGGCCTGCCTGGCCTCGGTGATGAGCCAGGGGAAGTATTGGAAGGCGCTGATCTCCAGGGTGACGGCCAGGCGGTCATCGAAGGTCATCTGGTCGGCC
>JAJRXB010000042.1 GCA_024276515.1 Chloroflexota bacterium | reverse complement strand
TTCAGTTCGGCCCGCACGCGCAGCGGCAGGTTGTGGGCCTCGTCCACGATGAGAACGCTGTCCGTCAGCGAGAAACCGGCTTGTTCTGTCAAGCCCCTCTCTTGTGCCACCTGCGAGAACAGCCACCAGTAGTCGCAGACGACCACGTGGGCCTGGGCCATCAGCCCCTGCAAAGTGTGGTAGGGACAGGCCCGGTCGCCCAGGTGGGCTTTCACCTCCGACCAGGATGCCACACCGTCAGGCAACAAGTCGAAGCAGGCTGCATCACGTGACTGTTTGCAGACATCGGGCAAGGTACGGGCCCTCGGGTGTCGGCAAAGCAGTCGCCGCCCTACGATGTCCACCACCCGCAACGGTTGGCCCGTGTGCGTTTCAAAGGTCTCCGCCAGCCCGGCCTTCAGTTCGCGAATGGGGTTTTCGTGCTGGGTCACGCGATTGATCAGGTAATAAACCCGTCGCCGATTGGGGGCCTGCGCCACCCAGTCCAGGGCCGGGACGAGGGCAGACAGCGTCTTGCCCAGGCCAGTGGGTGCGTGGGCCAGCAGGTGGCGCTTCCCTCGGTGATGGACCAACACCGAGGCCCAATCCTCAACCATCGCCCGCTGGCAGGGGCCTACTCCGTTGGCTGCCTGGCGCATCTCGCGGTCGGCCGGCCAGAAGTCGCGCCAATTCAGCGCGTCCTCCATCGGCGACCATTGCCCCCTGTCCATTCCTTCCTCCTCACCAGAGTACACTGGCTCCCCCATCCGCCAATCGGGGAAGAGATCCTTCAACTTGTCGGTCAGTTCATCCAGTCCCGACCAAAAGGGTGAGGGCAGGGCTTCCAGCGCGGCCCGGGTCAACGGCGACGGCGTGCCCTGGATGAGGAGCGTCCCCCGGCTGCGATAGTAGTTGAGCACGCCACCGTCGGTGAAATCGAACCGCGCACCCAACACCGTCTCTCGTCGCTGCCAGCCAATGCCCAAGACGCTGGGAACGCTGGTCTTGCGGAAACGGGGGATGTACTTCCCAATGGCTTCGTCTATCTTCTCCCGCTCGCCGTGCCAGCCTTTGGCTTCGGTCCTGGGTCTCAGAATGCGCACCGACTCCGCATCGGGCTTGCCGTGGACGTAGATGGTCCCTTTGGCCGCCCCCTCCCACCAGTCCAGGTAGCCACCATCCAGAAAGGTGTAGCGCCAAAAGCCGTTGAGGTGGTACTGCACCTGCCAGGCCGGCTGCTGGATAGTCACCAGCGGCCCGCTGCGCGCCTGAACGCCCGGCACGCCAGGTGGAGCGACCTCTGGCACTGCCTTACCCAGCAATGTCTGCACCGGCTTGAAGTTCAGTTTGGCGTATCGGCTCAGCGCCTCGGCTCCGTGTGTGGACAGGACGTGCCGCGCCGCTTCGTGCAACGCCTCGAGGTCCGATGCGCCCTTGGGCAGCGGCCCATCGAGCCCGGCTTCATATCCGAGATGCGCCAACGCTGTCGCGAACTCGGCACTAGCCAGGATAGACGCCGCCGCCACTGCCACACTGGCCGACTCCGCCTGGTGCTGCTGGACGGGATGGGGCAATCCCCTGGCGGCAAAGGCGTCCTCCAGCCGGTCGGCACGCCGAGAGAACTGGTCGCACACGATGGTCTCGATCCGGGTAGCTGACCAAACCTTTTCCGCCACCTGCGCGTAGGCGTCGGCCAGCAACAGGTTGACGTTGCCGTGCTCGGCGTACAGCCGGTTGTACGTCTCCGGCTCCATGACCCAGACGTGGCGTTGGTCCGGGGGGATGATCCACTCAATCTGGCCCGCGATGCGTTGGATGGCGGCCGGAGCCAGCGTCTTGCTATCCCGCACGCCGACCTTGCGCAGCGCCGCTGCCGTCCGCTCGTCCACGGCGACCGCCGCCACCACCAGCGGGCCGAACCAGTCGCCCTTGCCCGATTCATCCATGCCGATGTGGGGGCCGGTGATGGTCG
>JAJRXB010000003.1 GCA_024276515.1 Chloroflexota bacterium | reverse complement strand
GGTAGTTACGCAGCATCCTGAGCCTGTCGAAGGATGCAAATTTGCATAGATTTCTCGGCTTGACGCGCACCCTTCGACAGGCTCAGGGTGCTACCTTGCCTTTGCACAACCAGCGGCTTATTTACGCCGTGGTGCACTAGTACTCTACTGCCCTAGTCACCTGACCAGGGAAAGAACTCCCCACCTGACCAGTCAAAAGCCTCTCCAGATGCCTGATGCGTCTGGGGAGGTTTTGTTTTATAGTAGGAGTAGCAAGGAGGCAACACTTTAGTTTTCTGAGCAAGAGGAGATGATCAACGGACAACCTTCTCTCTCAAGAAACTAAAGTGATACGCAAGGAGGAAGAGGCTCTCAGGGGTTATACTTATGCGCGTTTTACTGGCCGACGATCAGGCAAAGGTACGCTCCGCGTTGCGATTGCTGCTGGAACAGGAACCAGGGCTGAGCGTGGTGGGCGAAGCAGTCGAGGCCGGGGACTTATTGGTCCAGGTGAAGGCAACCTGCCCCGACCTGCTGTTGCTCGACTGGGAGCTGCCCGGCCGGCCGATGACTGAAGTTCTGTCCACCTTGCGCCGACTGTGTCCCCACCTGACGGTGATCGCCCTCAGCGGGCGGCCCGAGGCGCGTCGGCTGGCCCTGGAGGCCGGGGTGGACGCCTTCATCAGCAAGGGGGATCCACCGGAACGGTTGCTGGCGGCGGTGAACGACTGTCGCCACAGATGCAAGTAACATGCTTGGGAGGTAGAGGCAATGTATTTCAATCCATTTCTCGCTCAACGGTTGGCCGGAGAGCGCGTCAAGGACGCGCTGCGCGAGGCGGAACAATATCGGCTGGTGCGGGCGATTCGAGGGCCTGGCAAGACGAAAGAGCGACGGGTGCATCCGCCGCTGATTCCGGGTGTCTTGCCGAGTCTCGTCGTTCTGGGTAGGATTGGGTGGGATGCGCTAATGCATTGCACGAGGAGGTGACAAAGATGGATAAACCTGTCATCCTCATCACCGGCGCGGACAACGGCATCGGCTTTCACCTGGCGGCATCGCTGCTGGAGGAAGGATACCGCGTGGCGGGGCTCGACCTTTCGGGGGAGAACCTGGCTACGCTGCAGGAGACCTACCCCGACCGCCTGCTCTTCTGCCGTTGCGACGTGACCGACGAGGCGCAAGTGCAGGCGGCGGTCGAAACTGTGGTGCACAAGTGGGGGTGGATTGACGTGCTGGTCAACAACGCCTGCCTGGCTATCTTCAAGCCTTTCGAAGAGAAATCGCTCGAAGAAACCCGGCGGGAGTTCGAGGTCAACTATTTCGGTTACGTGCGCACCATCGCCGCCGTCCTGCCGCAGATGAAGGCCCAGGGCGGGGGGATCATCCACAACGTCAGCTCCGGCGTGGGCATCACCGGCTTCCCCGGACTCACCGGCTACGCCTCGACCAAGGGGGCCATCGAGGCCCTGACCCGCGCGCTGGCGCTGGAACTGGCCCCCTACGGCATCTGCGTCAACCTGGTGCACCCGCCGCTGACCAACACCAAATCGGCTGCGCCGCTGGGGGTGCCGCCCCAGGCCATGGCCGACCCCGCCGACGTGGGCCGCAAACTGGCGAAGAGAATCCTCTCCACCCGGCCCGTCATCACCCCCGACTTCCGCACGGCGGCGTACCTGTTCTTCGCCCGGCAGTTTTCGGATGCGATGGGGCGGCTGTTGAGCAGGGTGACGGCGAAGGGAAAGAACCATGATGATGCTGAGTGACCAGATCACCCCCGCTCATTTGGGAACGCATTCAAACCCTTGTTCCCCAAAATGTGGATCAAAGGCGAAGGTTGTCTTTATCCCCAGTTGTCGCATCACTTCGAAGCTGACGCAATCTACCAGGCTGAGCCTTCGGCGCGCGGCGGTGAGCATCGCGGTGACCCCCGCACGATGGCAGGATTCGTCCACCCACTCGATGTGCAACATGGGCAGGATATCTTCCTGAAGCGTGCGGACGGCTTCCATGCCCAGTCTATGCTGTACCTAGGGCAATCGCATCTAAATTCGAGTTTGGCCCCAAACCGTCATTCTGCCCGCACCTGCGATGGGGCAGGTGAGCGACGAG
>JAJRXB010000041.1 GCA_024276515.1 Chloroflexota bacterium | reverse complement strand
TTGCAGCCGGTCCCGCGGCCAATCGAGGCGAACGACGGCGTCTATCAGCCGCTCCACCACCAGCGATTCGTTGAAAATAGGAAGCTGCACCGTCACCCTGGGAAAACGTCGGAGCTCCGGGCGGGGCTCCGAGTCTCGCCGACGGCGAAGAAAAAGAAAGGTGAGTATCCAGGAATTGAGGGCATATATTGCCAGGAGCAAAGCTGCTCCCACGTAAATCGTTTCGAGTACCAGCAACGGATGGTCTCCTGCAAAAAGTAGTGGCCATTTCACACACTTCGGAAGTCTGCGAGAGGGGTTTCACCCGGCAGGGTTGCCTGGCTGTAACAGCAACGCCGCCAGCAAAGGTGATTTGGGAGACTTCCGAAGTGTGGTGCCTGGGCAGTAACCGACTCGGAGAGTATACCACTGTTCGCGAGTCAGACAAAATTGCGCTGCCCGGTTAGGCAAGACCCAGGTCTGATTGTGGTTAAAGCCCGCTTTGCCGGCGCGCGGCCCGCCACAGGTTCGTTCGAATCTGCCGATAGTCGGAACCGGCCTGGCGCAGCCAATTTTTAACCCAGGCGCGCTTTGAGGTGTCGCTGAGAGGGCAGGTTGTCTGGTGGAGGGGAAACGCCAGCGCCCCGGCCAGTTGGTTGAGCTGACGTTCCTCCAGGTAGATGAGAGGGCGAATGAGGGTGATCTGACCGTCGAAGAATCGGGCGCAGGGAGACATCGTCTCCAGCCGACCAGAGTAGAAGAGATTGAGCAACGTGGTGTGAGCGGCGTCGTCGGCGTGGTGGCCAAAGGCGAGTTTGTTGCAACCCAGTTCGTGAGCTTTGAGAAAGAGGGCTTTGCGCCGATTCCACGAGCAGCGGAAGCAGTTCAGGGGCAGTGGCTCGTCGGGGGGAAGCTCGAGTGGCACGAAAGCGTAGTCAACCCCCAACTCGCGGAACCAGGGTTCCAGGACCGGGCGCAGGGCAGGGTAGCCGGGGATTCCCGCCTCGACGTGCAACGCGACCAGGTCGTATCGCTCCCGGACTGTCCGCTGCCGGGCGCGCAGCAGGTGCAGCAGCGAGCGACTGTCTTTGCCGCCGGAAACGGCCACCGCCACCCGGTCGCCGTCGGCGATCATGTTGAATTCGCGGATCGCTTTGTTGACGTTTTTCAGCAGGTAGAACGTCAACTTTTCGGGACTGGGCTGGCTCATAATGCCACCTGACCGGGCTTGCGCGCCAGCAGCCGCGCCGTCGCCCGGTTCTCCTCCACCCCTTCCCAATAGTCAAGGATCAGGAAATCGTCGAATAGCTGGCGCAGTTCGCCCGGCTTCAGCAGATAATTTCGATCCCTGGCGCGGTGAGGGGTGATCTCGATCTGGGCGATGGTCAGCGTCTCAAAGACCAGCCAGCCGCCGGGCTTGAGAACAGATTTGATGCTGGGAATCAAATCTCGCAGCAAGAAAAAGGTGTTGACCACCACGTCGTAGCAGCGACGTGGCAGCCAGCCCCGCGACAGATCGAGGACTATCGGGTTGATACGGACTCCCTGTCGCCGGGCCAACGCCATCGCCCGGCGCAATCCGTGCCACGACACGTCCACCGCATCCACGGTGAGCCCATGCGCCGCCAGGGCCACGCTGTTGCGCCCGGCGCCGGCGGCCACGTCGAGGGCGTAGCCACGAGTCGGCAGCCGGGGCAGACAGGCCACGAGAAAGGGAACCGGCTCCGTGCGTCGGTTTGGCTTGAGGGTGGCGTAGCGATGATCCCAGCGTTGGCGGTCCGATAACTGCTCTTCCCCCTTCGAGCGCTGCGCGCGAAACAGATCGGTGGGGACGGAAGAATTGTGCATAAAAAAATCTCCATACCAGATGAGGCAAGTCTGCCCGCGCCTGGATTATAACACAGGGCCAGGGGCCTGGACAATCCCATCTGGTTTGACAATAGGGCAATCGCATCTAAATTCGAGTTTGGCCCCAAACCGTCATTCTGCCCGCACCTGCGATGGGGCAGGTGAGCGACGAGGGGGGAATCGCCCCGGAATAGGGATTCCGGGGCTACGAGATGGGGCG
>JAJRXB010000040.1 GCA_024276515.1 Chloroflexota bacterium | reverse complement strand
TTCACCAACGGCTGAGACCGCTCACCTGCCCCACCGCAGTACCCCGTACGGGGCACGCAGGTGCGGGTCGCCTCCGGCTCGCGGTGACATGTCGGCACACTTTTCATACATGAGCCAAAGTCGGAACTCCTTCTCCGGAGTCCCGACTTTCATCATCTGCTACCCTGCTGCCGGTTCCCTCACTCCACGATCCCCGCTTCCATCATCGCCAGATACACCCTCTCGGAGGAGAAGGGGGGCGACCCCGGCCGCACGCCGACGGCATCGTAAATGGCGTTGGCGATGGCCGCGATGGTAGGAACCATAGAGTGCTCACCGATGCCCCTCGCCCCCCACGGCCCGTCGTCTTGCGGCACCTCGACGATGATGGCCTCGATGTCGGGCGGCGCGTCGGCGCTGGTGGCGATGCGGTAATCCACGAAACTGGGATTTTGCAACACACCATCCTTGAGCTGAAGGCTCTCGAACAGAGCGGTGCTGAGTCCCTGCACAAAGCCCCCTTCCATTTGCGCCTTCACCATCTCCGGGTTGATGGCCTTGCCCACGTCGAAGGCGGCCACGCCCCGCAGGATCTCCACTTTGCCGGTCTCCAGGTCCACCTCCACTTCCACCGCCTGGGCGCCGGTGGTGTAGTGGACCACCGCCCGTTCGCCCTGGCCGGTCTCCGGATCCAGGCCGGTGACGTAGGTCGGCATAAAATTGCCACGCCCCACCACCGGCCCTCCAACCCAGCCGCTGCCATCTGGCTTGGGCAGACCGTAGACCACAATGTCCTTCAGCGAGATCGACTCTTCGCTTTTGTAGGAGATGACGTTCCCATCCACAATATCCAGGTCTTCGGGGTCCTCATCCCAGACCTCGGCCACCATGTCAATGATCTGCCGACGGGCGTCGCGAGCGGCGTTGACGATGGCGTTGCCCATGCTCCAGGTGAGACGGCTGGCCACCGTCTGCCACTCGTAGGGGCTGTATTGGGTGTCCACCGGCGTCGCCACGCGTACCCAATCGTAGGGCACGCCCAGGCCGGCGGCGGCCATCTGGGCGGCGATGGTAAACGCCCCCTGGCCGATGTCCTGTCCGCCAACGCCCACGGTCACGGTGCCATCTTCGTTCAATTCGACCCAGGCGCTCGATCCGGCGTTAGGCGGCATAGCCGGCGCCTTCCACATCAGGGCGATGCCTTTGCCACGCCGCTTGTTGGGTGCGCTGGGTGGCTCCTTCTTCCCCCACTCGATGGCCTCGGCCACCTTTTCGACGCACTGAGGCAGACCGGTGGGGTGCATCTTGCTGCCGGTCACCAGGGTGCTGCCGGTCTTCAGGCAGTTGACCTGGCGAAACGCCACCGGGTCCATGCCAATTTTGTGGGCCAGCTCATCAATACATTGTTCCAATCCGGTGTGCATCTCGGGCATGCCAAAGCCGCGCATCGGCCCGCCGACGGGATGGTTGGTGTAAACACAATAGCTGTCGGTCTTCACGTTGGGCACTTCGTAGGGGCCGCTGCTGCTGTAGCCGGCGGCGCGGGTGATGTTTACGCCATATTCGGTGTAGGCCCCGGCGTCCCAGTAGAATTTGTTCTCCATCGCCAGCAGCTTGCCGTTTTCGTCGCAGCCCATCTTGAAGTGGGCCACCAACCCCTGACGCACGAAAGCGGTGTAGAATTCCTCTTCGCGGGTCAGGCGTAGCTTCACCGGCCGGCCTTTGACTTTAGTGGCGATGGCCACGGCCAGTGCCTCCATGCTCACGCCGGCCTTGCTGCCAAAGCCGCCACCCACGTAGGGCGCGATGACCCGCACGTCGCTCTGCGAGATGCCCAGCGCTTTGGCGATGAGATTGCGCTGCGCAAAAGGAGACTGCGAACTGCCCCACAACGTCACCTTGCCTGTCTCGTCCACCTGGGCAATAGCCACGTGAGTCTCGATAGGCACGTGTTGCACGTGTGGGATACGATATTTGTGCTCGACAATGACCGCGCACTTCTCCCACGCACCATCCACGTCACCTTTGCGAATTTTGAAATAGTTGGAGATGTTCGTCCCCGGCTGGGGGAAGATGAAGTTGGCAACCTCATACTCGCCCAGGTCGGGGTGGAGCAAGGGCGCATCAGGGCTGACGCCGAATTCCGGGTCGAGCACCGGCTCCAGCACCTCATATTCCACCTCGATCAACTCCACCGCCTTCTCGGCAATCTCTTCGCTGACGGCGGCCACGCCCGCCACCGGGTCTCCCACGTAGCGCACCCGGTCGCGGCAAAAGATGTGACGGTCTTGCAAATATAGCCCGATGAACCCGGGGAAATCCTCGCCGGTGACGACTGCCTTAACGCCCGGCAGCGATTCGGCCTTGCTGGTGTCGATAGATTTGATCAGCGCGTGCGGATGAGGGCTGCGTTTGATACGCGCGTAAAGCAGCCCCGGCCCAAACTGAAGGTCATCGGCAAAGATGGCAACGCCGGTCACCTTTTCGCGAGCATCCAGACGAGGCACACTCTCGCCGATAGGGTTGGGAATTTTGTCTCTCGCCGTATCTTTGATTGCCATAATTTCCTCCGAGAAATGGGAGACGAAGGACGAACGACGAATAGGTCCTTCGTCCTTCGTCTCCAATAGCTACGACGCCACGACGCTACGCCGCTGAGCTGCTTCTTTCACTGCGTCGATGATGCGCAAATAGCCGGTACAGCGGCACAGATTGCCCACCAGCGCATCGCGGATCTCGTAGTCGCCGGGATTGGGGTTTCGATTCAGCAGTGCCCGGGAGGAGATGAGGATGCCCGGCGTGCAGAAGCCGCACTGCACCCCACCCTGCTCAACGATGGCTTCTTGCACCGGGTCGAGTTGCCCGTCGTGGGCCAATCCTTCCACGGTTGTGATCTCGGCCCCATCGCACTCGACGGCCAGCACCATGCAACTATTCACCGGCTCGCCATTCATAATCACGGTGCAAGCGCCACACTCGCCCGCCGAGCAACCATTTTTGGTGCCGGTCAACACCAGCTTCTCCCGCAGCATTCTCAGCAGCGTCATATTCGATGGAACGTCAACCAGTTCGGTTTCACCGTTGACGGTGAGGGTAATTCTATGAAGTGCCATACTAAGCCTCCAGTGAATGTTAAGGCCAAAGCTAAGGTTGAGGTTGGGTGGTCTCCCCGTTAAGCGTTGATGATGTTTGGGAGCGCGAGGGCTTGCCCTCTCCCTCCCCCCAACCCCCTCCCTCTCCCAAATTGGGAGAGGGAGGGGGTGCAGGCGGGGGTGGATGAGAGTTTTGCCTCCTCTCGCCGCCAACACGCAAGAGGGAGACTACCTAACCTTTGATTCGCTCCCAAACTTCTGTGACGGCCTTTCTCGTCAAATTCCTGACCATCAGCTTGCGATAGCGGGCACTGCCACGCACGTCGTCAATTGGGGTGCAGGCGTCCATTGCGGCCCGGGCCGCCTCGGCGATGGTCGCCTCGGTGATGGGCTTCTCGGCCAGGATCGCTTCGGCCTGGGTCGGAACCAGAGGGACCGGCGCTACCGAGGCCAGTGCCAGCCGAAAGCGATACCCCGACGGCGCGCTGCTATCGGGATAGCCCAACGCCGCCACACCGACGATGGCCAGGTCGCCGATGGCGTTACGGCCCAGTTTAATGTATCTGGCTGCATAGCCCTCTGGCGGCAGGGGAAAGGAGACAGCGGTCGCAATGTCCCCGGGCTTCAGCACCGTTTGGCCAGGGCCGACGAAGAACGTGCTCAGCGGCTCTTCACGCACGCCGTCTACACCGTGGACGCGCAAAGTCCCGTTCAGCACCAGGCAGGCGCCGATGGTATCGCCGGCGGGCGACGCATTGCAAACGTTGCCGACGATGGTCGCCCGCGTCCGCAGTTGGTAGCTGGCAACGGTGTGCGCAGCCTCGGCCAGCACCGGATAGTGTTGGTTCACCTCCGGCGAAGCGATCACCCGGTTCATATTCACCGACGCCCCGATGGTCAGGCCGGTGGCCGGGTCAAACGTGATCTCGTCCATCCCATCCAGGCCCTTCACGTCGACGATGTATTTCTCTTTCCAAAAGCCGTCGCGCATGCGGACGAAGACGTCGGTGCCGCCCATAAACGGGCGCGCCTCGCCAGCGTGCTCGGCCAAAAACTGACTCGCAGCGGCCAGCGAGGTAAGTTTCACGTAGTCGAACTCGGGGAGTCCGGGAGTTGGGGTGTGCACGATGGTTCACCTCCTTCGTCGTTTCAAGTTTCGAGTTTTGAGTTTCGGGCTTTGGCTCAACTCGAAACTCAAACGAGGCAGGGGCGGCCTGCACGACCGCCCCTTCTCGTCATCACTCACCATTTCCCTGGCCGGGCCGCAGCGGAGGATGGCCTCCCGAACGTCTTGGGTGTCCCCTCGCTGGTGGTCGCTGCGCCGGCCACGGCTGCCATAGCATAGCGGGAGTGGTCGTCTGGATAATGCAAAGCACTTGTCCATCAATAACTCCGCACTTTAGAGCGCAGATCAGGCGCAAAACGGCTCCTAAACTCCAAAGTTATTTTTGGACAAGTACAAAGGTAGGTAGTGGTAGAAAAGTAAGTGATATGTCATTGCGAGGGAGTGAAACGGACGAAGCAATCCCCGTATTGCAGGCCGGAGATTGCGTCGCTTCGCTCGCAATGACAGACCCTCCGTCACTTA
>JAJRXB010000039.1 GCA_024276515.1 Chloroflexota bacterium | reverse complement strand
TCAAAGTGCTGCTGGAGGCCGTGCTGCGCGAGTGCGACGGTCACATCGTCACCCAGGACGACGTGGCCAGTCTGGCCGCCTGGGACGCCAAATCGCCCAAGGCGGTGGAACTCCCCTTCAAACCGGCCCGGGTCATTATGCAAGATTTCACCGGCGTGCCGGCCGTGGTGGACCTGGCCGCCCTGCGCTCGGCGATGGCCCGCCTGGGGGGCGACCCGCAAAAGATCAACCCGGTCGTGCCCGTGGACCTGGTGATTGACCACTCGGTGCAGGTGGACGTGTTCGGCACGCCGGTCGCCCTTGTCCGCAACGCCGAAATCGAATTTGAACGCAACCGCGAACGGTACGAATTTCTGCGCTGGGGCCAGCAAGCCTTCGACAATTTCCGGGTGGTGCCCCCCGCCAGCGGCATCGTGCATCAGGTCAATTTGGAGTACCTCGCCAGAGGGGTACAAACCCGCCCGGACCCGGAGGGCGACGGGATCATCGCCTTCCCCGACAGTCTGGTGGGCACCGACAGTCACACGACGATGGTCAACGGCCTGGGCGTCGTCGGCTGGGGGGTGGGGGGCATCGAGGCCGAGGCGGTGATGCTGGGCCAGCCCATCTACATGCTCACCCCGGAGGTCGTCGGCTTCCGGCTGACCGGTCAACTGCGTGAAGGTGTCACCGCCACCGACCTGGTCTTGACCATCACCCAGATGCTGCGCGAGAAAGGCGTGGTAGGCAAGTTCGTGGAGTTCTACGGCCCCGGCCTCAACCACATGACCCTGCCCGACCGGGCGACCATCGCCAACATGGCGCCCGAGTACGGCGCCACGATGGGCTTCTTCCCCGTGGACGAGGAGACCCTGCGCTACCTGCGACGCACCGGCCGGCCCGACGAATTGGTGACGCTGGTGGAGCGTTACACCAAAGAGCAGGGCCTCTTTCGGGCCGACGACACCCCCTACCCCGAATTCACCGACACGCTGGAACTGGACCTGGGCAGTGTGGAGCCCAGCCTGGCCGGTCCCAAGCGACCGCAGGACCGCGTGCCGCTGAGCCGTATGAAGCAAGCCTTCCGCGAAACGTTGCGGGCGCCCGTCGAGGGGCGGGGGTATGGCCTGCCAGACGAGGCTCTCGACCGCAGGGTGACGGTCGGCGTCAACGGGCGGGGCGAGATCGGCCACGGGGCGGTGGTCATCGCTGCCATCACCAGTTGCACCAACACCAGCAACCCCTCGGTGATGCTGGGCGCGGGTCTGCTGGCCAAAAAGGCGGTCGAGCGCGGCCTGAGGGTGAAGCCCTACGTGAAAACCAGCCTGGCCCCCGGCTCCAAAGTGGTGACCGATTACCTGAACCGGGCCGGGCTGACCCCCTATCTGGAGCGACTGGGATTTCACACCGTCGGCTATGGCTGCACCACCTGCATCGGCAACAGCGGTCCCCTGCCCGAGCCTGTGGTGGAGGCTATCACCGTCGGCGATCTGGTCGCCGCCGGGGTGCTGAGCGGCAACCGCAACTTCGAGGGGCGGATTCATCCCTACGTCAAGGCCAACTACCTGGCCTCGCCGCCGTTGGTGGTGGCCTACGCCCTGGCCGGCCGCGTGGACCTGGACCTGACCCGCGAGCCGCTGGGGACGGGCAAAGATGGCGAGCCGGTCTATCTGAAAGACATCTGGCCCAGCCAGGCCGAAATCGCCGCCGAAATGGAACGGGCCCTCGACCCGGCCACCTTCAAAAAGGAGTACGAAGGCATCGAAGTCAGCAACGAGCGCTGGAACGCCATCCCGGTCAGCGGCGGCGCGCTCTACGAATGGGACCCGGAATCCACCTACATTCAGGAGCCGCCCTTCTTCGTGGACCTGACGCCGGAAGCGCCGCCTATCCGCCCCATCCGAGGAGCGCGGGTACTGGTCAAAGTGGGCGACAGCATCACCACCGACCACATCTCCCCGGCCGGCGCCATCGCCAAAGACAGCCCGGCCGGGCAATACCTCATCAGCCTGGGGGTGGAGCCCAAAGATTTCAACAGCTATGGCTCGCGGCGCGGCAACGACCGGGTGATGACGCGCGGCACCTTCGCCAACATCCGGCTGAAGAATCAACTGGCCCCCGGCACCGAGGGGGGCTGGACCACCTATCTGCCCACCGGCGAGGTGATGAGTATTTACGACGCCGCCCAAAAATACAGGGCCGACGGCACGCCGCTGCTGGTGCTGGCCGGGGCGGAATACGGCACCGGCTCCAGCCGCGACTGGGCGGCCAAGGGGACCTTTTTGCTGGGGGTGAGGGCGGTGCTGGCCGAGAGCTACGAGCGCATCCACCGCAGCAACCTGGTGGGAATGGGCGTGCTGCCGCTGCAATTCAAGCCGGGGCAGAGCGCCAGGTCGCTGGGGTTGACCGGCCACGAAACCTACACCATCCACGTGGACGACGACCTGCAACCCCTCCAGGACGTGCGGGTGGACGTCACCGACGCCGGGGGGAAGTCGTGGGCCATCACTATGACCTGCCGTGTGGACACGCCGGTGGAGGTGGATTACTATCGCAACGGCGGCATCCTGCAGACGGTGTTGCGGAGCTTTTTGAAGTAACGGCTGACACGGACTCCACGGATTACGCGGATTGGCACACACGGACTCCACGGATTACGCGGATTGGCACACACGGACTCCACGGATTACGCGGATTGGCACACACGGACTCCACGGAT
>JAJRXB010000038.1 GCA_024276515.1 Chloroflexota bacterium | reverse complement strand
GCTTACCTGGAGGCTCTGACGTAACCCTTTGAGAGAAGACGTCGATGTGCCCGGCCATTGGGCCGGGTCTTTTTTGTTGGGGTTGGGGGGAGGGAGAGGGCAGGCCCTCGCACTCCCAAACGTCATCAACGCCTAACGGGGACACTACCTGGGGGTATATTTCAGTTTGGGGGCAAGATTTGAACCGCTGAGTTTCTGAATGCGCTGAAGCCGCTGGAAGCACGGCCCTCCTGCAATAGAGAGAGGGAACCAGACATTCAGCGAACTCAATTTCAATCAGCGTCTTCGGCGTTTCGAGATCCATATTCACCCCCCAAACTGAAATGCCCTCAATTTTTTGGCGAATCGTTGTCAAAACTGGATGACGGTGTTAAAATATGCATTTGGACTTTTGGGGGTAATTTGCAGATTGGCAGAGGTGAAGCAGAAGTATGGCGGAAGCGAAGAAACTCGTCGTGCGGGGAGCGCGCGCGCATAACCTGAAAAATATCGATGTGGAGCTTCCCCGCGATAAATTGATCGTCATCACCGGCCTGTCGGGCAGTGGCAAATCGAGTCTGGCCTTCGACACCATTTACGCCGAAGGCCAGCGCCGCTACGTGGAATCGCTGTCGGCCTACGCCCGACAGTTTCTGGGCCAGATGGACAAGCCGGACGTAGACCAGATTGAAGGCTTGAGCCCGGCCATCTCCATAGACCAGAAGGGGACCAGCCGCAACCCCCGCTCGACGGTGGGCACGGTGACGGAGGTTTACGATTACCTGCGCCTGTTGTACGCCCGCGTGGGGCGACCGCACTGTCCGCAATGTGGGCGCGAGGTCAACCAGCAGACGGTGCAGCAAATCGTGGACGCCATTCTGGAGAAGCCGGCCGGCAGCCGGGTGATGATCCTGGCTCCGCTCATCAAGGATCGCAAAGGAGAGCACAAGGCAGTCTTTGAGGACGTGCGCAAAATGGGCTACGTGCGCGTGCGCGTGGACGGTGAAGTGCGCGATGTGGACGAGGAGATTGAGCTCGACCGCTACAAGATGCACACCATCGAGGCGGTGGTGGACCGGCTGGTCATCCGGCCCGGTGACGAGCACGAGGGGGGAACAGACATCCCCCGACTGACCGATTCGGTGGAGACGGCGCTGAAACTGGGCGATGGCGTGCTGATCGTCGCCGACGTGACCGACCCGGAGAAGCCCTGGGATCGACTCTTCAGCGAGCACTTCGCCTGCGTGCACTGTGGGATCAACCTGCCCGAGATCGAGCCGCGCACCTTCAGCTTTAACAGTCCCCATGGTGCCTGCCCGGCCTGTACCGGGCTGGGCGTCAGGCTGGAGGTAGACCCCGACCTGATCTTCTCGCAGCCCAATCTGACGCTGGAGGAGGGGGCCATCCGGCCCTGGGCCAGGCGGAGCAGCGGCCCGGCCGACGGCTATTACAATCAACTCATCCGCTCGGTGGCGCACCACTACGGCATTCCCCTCGACGTGCCGGTGAGGGAGTTGTCGGCCAAGCAACGGGACATCATCCTCTATGGCAGCAAACCGGGGGATCGCATCACCCTGCGCTATCGCAACGCCGAGGGTATGGAGCGCGTTTACCAAACGACCTACGAGGGAGTCATCCCCAACCTGCAACGCCGCTACAAAGAGAGCACCAGCGATTACGTGCGGAGCGAGATTCAGCGTTACATGTCGGCCCGGCCCTGCCCGGTGTGTCGAGGCAATCGGCTGCGCCCTGAGGCACTGGCGGTGACGGTCGCCGGCAAGTCCATTGACCAGGTGACGGCTATGTCGGTGGTGGAGGCGTTGGATTGGGTGGAACGGCTGCGCGGCGAGAGAGGGGAGTCTCCCCTCACCGAACGCGAGCAGACCATCGCCCGCCAGGTTCTCAAAGAAATCCACGACCGTCTCAGTTTTATGGTCAACGTGGGACTGGACTATTTGACGCTGGACCGGGCGGCCGGCACCCTGTCGGGAGGTGAGGCGCAGCGCATCCGCCTGGCAACGCAAATCGGCTCGCAGTTGATGGGTTGTTTGTACATTCTGGACGAGCCTTCCATCGGCCTGCACCAGCGAGACAACGCCCGTCTCATCGCCACCTTAAAGGGGATCCGCGACCTGGGCAACACGGTGCTGGTGGTGGAACACGACGAGGATACGATGCGCGCCGCCGACTGGATTCTGGACCTGGGACCGGGCGCGGGCGAGCACGGCGGGCAGGTCGTCTGCTCGGCGCCGTTCGATGAGTTTCTGGCCTGCCGGGAATCGCTCACGGCTCAATATCTGCGGCGCGAGCGCAAGATTCCCATCCCCTCGACCCGGCGGCCCGGCAATGGTCGGTCGTTGGTCGTGCGCGGAGCCAGCGAGAACAACCTGAAGCACATCGACGTCACCTTCCCGCTGGGCAAATTCATCTGCGTGACGGGCGTGAGTGGCAGCGGCAAAAGCACCCTGGTCATCGAAGTCCTTTACAAGCGATTGGCTCAGTGGATGTATCGGGCCAAAGACAAGCCGGGGGCGCACGATAGCATCGAGGGGATGGAACTGCTGGATAAGGTGATAGACATTGACCAATCCCCCATCGGGCGGACGCCCCGCAGCAATCCGGCCACCTATACCACAGTCTTCACCCCCATCCGAGAGCTTTTCGCCAGCCTGCCCGACTCGAAGCTGCGCGGTTACGCGCCCGGACGTTTCAGCTTCAACGTCAAAGGGGGACGGTGTGAAGCGTGTCGGGGGGATGGCATCATTCAAATCGAGATGCAATTCCTGCCCGACGTGTACGTGCCCTGCGAGGTATGCCACGGTCTGCGCTACAACCGGGAGACGTTGCAAATCCGCTACAAGGGGAAGAACATCGCCGAGGTGCTGGACATGACGGTGGAGGAGGCGATGGATTTCTTCGCCAACATCCCGGCCATCCGCCGCAAGCTGCAAACCCTTTACGACGTGGGGCTGGGCTACATCCGCCTGGGCCAGCCGGCGACGACTCTCTCGGGCGGCGAGGCGCAACGGATCAAGCTGAGCAAGGAACTGAGTCGGCGCTCCACCGGCAAAACGCTCTACATCCTCGACGAGCCGACGACCGGGCTCCACTTCGCCGACATCGAAAAACTGCTGGCGGTGCTGGGCCGATTGGTGGACGCCGGCAACACGGTGATCGTCATCGAGCACAACCTGGACGTGATCAAATGCGCCGACTGGATTATTGACCTGGGGCCAGAGGGGGGCGACAAAGGGGGCTATGTCGTCGCTGCCGGGACGCCCGAGCAGGTGATGAACACGCCCCACAGCTACACCGGTCAATGGTTGAAGCGGGTGTTGAACGGCAGGTAGCAGATAGATATGCTCGCTACTCAGTGGCCGTCGGCAGCCACAGGGTGAAGGTGGTGCCCTTGCCTACCTGACTCTCGACGGTGAGGTTCCCCCCGTGCGCTTCGGCAATCCAGCGGGCAATGGACAGGCCCAGGCCCACCCCTTTGCGTCCCTCCCGTTGCGCGCGGTAAAACCGGTCAAAAATGTGCGGCAGCACGTCGGGGGGGATGCCGACGCCGGTGTCTTCGACCGATACGCGCACCCAATCCTGGTCGTGATAAAGGGAGATGGTGACGTGTCCGCCGGGCGGTGTGTATTTGAGGGCGTTGTCTATCAGGTTGAGCAGTAATTGCTTCAGGCGGTCGGGGTCACCCTCGATGATCGCCTGGTCTTCGTGGCCCAGGTGAATGGCTACCCGTTCTCCGGTGGGGAAGCGGGTGGCCGACATCAATTGTGCCTGCCGGTAGACTTGCAGAATCAAGGTGTCGAGTTCGACCGGCTGCTTCTCCAGCTTTATGCCGGCCTCGGCCTGGGCCAGCAGGAGCAGGTCGGCCACCAGGCGACTCATACGGTCTACCTCGCCCTCGATGGCGTCCAGGGCGACCGCTCGCTCCACCGGGTCGTCGGCGGCGCCGCGCCGCAGCAAATCTACGTTGCCCCGGATGGTGGTCAGCGGCGTGCGCAATTCGTGAGACACGTCGGCACCGAGACGCTGTTGCGCCTGAAATAGTCGGTCCAACCGTTCGAGCATTGCGTTGAAGGTGCTGACCAGTCGCCCCACTTCGTCGTCGGTTTTGGGGACGGGCAATCGTCGGCTCAGGTCTTGCGCGTGGGCGATGCGCCCGGCTGTTTGGGTGATGCGGTCGATGGGACGCAAGGCCAGCCACGACATCAAGAACCCGACTCCGCCGGCGACGATCACGGTGACAATCGTCCCCCCCATCAACAGGACGAGGACTCGTTGCAGCACGGCGTCTACGTTGGTCAACGGCTGGCCCACCTGCACGGCCCCCACCACCCGCTCCCCCACAGAGATGGGAACACTGACCATGCGCAGGCGCACGCCACTCTCCAGGACGATGGTTTTGATCGCCGGCTGACCGTTCAGGTTGACCGCCAGCAGGTCGGTGTCCAGGGGCAGCCGTTGATTCCCCAAGTTTTGGGACCGGCGGGCGACGCTGCCGTCGCCCCGAATGACCTGGATGTAAAGGGCCGGGGTCGAAAACACGTCCAGCTCTGGCAGGTCAATCAGACCGGTGCGCAAAACGGTGAGGGGGTCGTTTTGGGCCACGATGCCGGCTCCCACCTGGGTCGCCCGGTCGCGCAACGTGCGATCCACTTCGTCCAGCAGGCTGAAGCTGAGAAAGGTATAGACGACGGCGCTGAAGACGATTAGAATCGCCGTCAACACGCCGACGTACCAGAGAGTCAATCGAAGGCGAATGGACATTTTTCAGCAGCCGGGAGGGTAGGGACGAGGCATTCTCCGGGTAGGGGCGCACGGCCGTGCACCCCTACCCGGCCGGACGAACCTTCTCCTGAGAAGCCTATCCCGTAGGAATGCCTCGCCCCTACCATCTTCCTTCCTACTCTTCCCGTAACACATAGCCCACGCCACGAACGGTGTGAATCAGTCGGGGTTCGCCCCCTGCTTCTAATTTGGCACGCAGGTAGCGAACGTAGACTTCGATGATGTTGGATTCGCCGCCGAAGTCGTAGCCCCAAATTCGGTCGTAAATGATGTCGCGGGTGAGCACCTGTCGTGGGTGGCGCATAAAGAGTTCGAGCACGTCGTATTCTTTGGCGGTGAGTTCGATGTTGCGTTCTCCGCGCCGGGCCTGGCGGGTGGCCGGATCGAGCTCCAGGTCGGCGAACTGCAATGGAACGTTTGCTTCGGGTGGGGCGGTGCGGCGGAGAAGGGCGCGGATGCGTGCCAGCAGCTCATCGAGGGCAAAGGGTTTAACCAGGTAATCGTCGGCGCCGGCGTCCAGGCCGGCCACCCGGTCGGGGATGGCGTCTTTGGCGGTCAACATCAACACCGGCTCCTCGGCGCCGGCGGCGCGCAGGTGCCGACACACTTCCAGGCCGTCGATGTCGGGCAGCATTACGTCGAGGATGACCAGGTCGGGTGGGTTGCCAAAGGCCTTGTCCAGCGCGGTTTCGCCGTCGGGCGCTACCTCAACCTGATAGCCCTCCAGCCGGAGCCCGCGGCTGATGAAGCTGGCGATCCTGGCCTCGTCTTCAACCACCAGAATTCGTTCTGCCATCTTCCCTCCTTCGTGTGAAACGTCAAGCGTGATACGTAACCGTCACACATCGCGTTTGACATTTCACGTTTCACGCTCCGCGTCGTCCAGCCGTTTCACCTGGTCCCACTGGCCGACGGGCACTACCAGCGCGTCCATAAAAAGTTGCACAATGTAGGCCTGGCCGTCCACCTCGAATGGAATCTCGTCGGAGATGGGGCCCAACAGTCCAAGTTCCATCGCTTTTTTGTAAAGGGCGGCATTGGGGTTGATGGGCGACATCCGCTGGTCGGCCAGGGATTGGACGAACTCCCGCAGCGACATCTGGTCCACAGGTTGTGTTTCGGCGGCCTCGGCGGCCGGCGGCGCCTCGACCTCTCCCCGGTAGCGGGCGATCCAATCCTCGATTTGGGGGATGATCCACTCTTTGGTCACTTTTGTGCCGGGGCAGCTTTTGTAGGAGTAGTCGCGGTGAAAGAGCAGGTCTTTGGGATCAAGCCCCAGGCGGTTGAAAAGGGCGCCCAGGGCAGCGACGGTGTTGGTCAGGGTGGGGCCGTCGGGCAGGCGTTCGTCGTAGTTTCCCACCATCTCCACGTGCAGCGACCCGCGGTTGTGGCCTTTGACCCCCACGCCGTCGCGGGCCAGGTCGGTGAAGAGCCAGATGCCGTCGTCGGCGATGAAGAGGTGGGGGCCGGCCGTCCAGCCCTGGTGGACCCGTCCCTGGCTGTCGGTCCAGGTGTAGCCTTCGTAGTTGCGCTTGATGGCCAGCAACGTTTGCTTGCCTTTCCACTGATCGCGGGTGGGTTGCCAGGTGTGGTGCAAAAAGATGCGGTCGGGCGGCACGGGCCCAAAGCTTTTGGTTTCCACAAAGGCGGCGAACTCGTCGGCGGTCATCACCCGGCCGTCAATCTCGATGGGTTTTTCTTTGATCATCGTTCTCTCCCGTGCATCCTGATCGTGCGGAGTAGGGACGAGACATTCCCAACCAGGGACCTCTCAGCGAAGCGTTCCGGGGGAATGCGTCGTCCCTGCCGGATGGTGTCTTCATTATACCCCAAAGGTGAGCCGCTGACCACTTGCCGGCGGCTCGTCCAGGGCTTTTCAAAGAATTAACCCAGGTGACAGTCACCTTGCTCGCGCTAGAACGTTGAAAAGCCTGACGGCTGCCCCCCTCTACCGGCCACCGTCTGCCGTGAACAAGCCCTCGTCGTACACGCCGCCTGCGTTCCAAAAGGTCCAGCCGGGCGACCTGGCGTCGTTCGCCGCCTGCTTTTGCAGGAGCATCTCGTCCAGGGTGTACCAGTAGGCCTGCAGCCAGGGGCGGACGCGGGTGGAAGGGGGCACCCGCGCCTCGGCTGCTCGTTGGCTGCGATACACCACGTCGTAAGGGTGGGCCGATGGATCGTCGTAGCCCAGGTTGCCGGGCCGGAAGGTGGCGGGGTAGACCATCGGGCACAGGTAGTCCACGAAGGGGGCCACGTCGATCACCCGCTGGCCGATGCTCATGTCGCTCTCCGGGTCTACCCACACCGTCAGGCCGAACACGTCGGCGGAGGTGAAGACGCCGTAGGGCCGAAGCGCATCGGTGACGCGGCGGGTGAACTCGCGGATGGCGGTGGTGCGCGTCTCCGCCGTGTTCTCCTCGGCGTAGACGATGGCCCCAATGTCCCCGTCCGACGGGAAGCGCAGGTAGTCGAACTGCACTTCGTCGAAGCCGAGGGCGGCCACCTCCTGGGCGATGGCGATGTTGTAGTTCCACACTTCTTCTCGGAAGGGATTGCCCCAGCCCAGCCCTTCGCCATCGGTCCACACGGTGCCGTCGGCGCGCTGCACGGCCAGTTCGGGGAGGCCGAAGGCCAGGGGGTTGTCTTTGAAAACGACGATGCGGGCTATGGTATAGATGTCCCGTGCCTGGGCCTCGGCCAGCAGTTCCTCAATCGTCATCCACCCCTCGCGGTCGCCGCCTACTTCCAGGTCAACGGCCAGCGGGACCTGGCTCTCGTAAGCCAGGTAGCCCCGGTCGCCCTTCACGTCCACCACCAGGGCGTTGAGTTCGGTGCGGCCGATCAGGTCCAGCAACTCGCGCACTGTATCGGGTTTGGATAGCAGGCCAAAGGGGACGTAGAGTCCACGCACGTGGAAGGGGGTCAGGTGCAGGTCCAGGCAAAGGGGACCGGGTGCGGGCGGGTTCTGGGCACAGGGGGTGGCCTGCACGTCGGGTGAGGGGAGGGCCGTGGTGCCGGCCGCCAGCGACAGGGACGCCTTGCGAAAGCCGGGTGCTTTGATGGTGATGCCCAAATCGCCGGGCAGTTCGGCAATGCGATAGAAGCCGGAGTCGTCGGCGGTCAGGATTTGGTCTCCCGCGTAGAGGGTCGCCCCTGGCACCGGCTGACCGGTGCCCCCGTCACGCACCACCCCTTGCATGGCGTAGGGGCGCATCGTCACTTCCATTTGGGACACTTCGCCATCGTAGGTGACGGTGGTGGTCACGTAGCCCTGGCGAGTGAGTTGCAGCGCCGTCCCCGGCGCGATGCGGGTGAATTGGGCGCCATCGGCGGTTATGGTGCGGGTGATGCCCGCCACGCGCACCACCGTCCCCGGCAGCGTGATGCCCATCAGCCCGTCGCGGGCGGTGACGACCAGGCGGCGGGGTTCGACGGCGACCGCCAGCTCACCCTGGCCGCTATACGTCGCCTGGGTGGGCAGGAAAACCTGGGGGGGTGTGATCTGGACGGTCGCCCCGGCCACGACCCGATACAGGTGGAAACGGCCGAGTTCGTCGGTGGCTGTGACCTGTTCGTCCAGGCTCACGGTCGCGCCGGGCAGGGGTTCGCCGGTGTCGGCGGCGCGGACGGTCCCGGTCACGGTGTTGGGCGTCAGTGCCACTTGCCACTCGGTGCCGGGGGCGAGCGGCAGGTAGTCGGTGATGACCGACCGCCACGCCAGGTAGCCGGGCGCGCCGACGACGATCTCTGTCGGGGGGACCAGGCGGGTCAGGGTGAAGCGCCCGGCGGCGTCGGTGGTGGCGGTGATCTCGTCGCCGGTCGGCCCGTCCTGACCCGGGGCGGGCCACGCTCCTACCACGGCGCCGATCAGCGGTTGTGCTGTCCCGGCGTCTATCACCACCCCGGTCAGGCGGGTGGGGCGCAGCGCCAGGTCGGCCACGGCGTATTTTTGCCACCAGGCCCATTCGATGGGTTGCACCTGGGGATAATAGCCCTCGGCCTCGACGATCAGCCGTTGATGGTTTTGCAGGCCGGCGAAGCTGAAACGACCGTCAGCGCCGGTCACCGCCAAGAGCTGCCCGAGGCGAACTTCGGCGCCGGCCACCGGCTCCCCGCTGTCACCGTCCACTACCTGGCCGGTCGCCACTTTGTTTTTTAGGTACGTGGTCCCGACCGTCGTCCACACACCGACGACCAACACGGCCAGGATTGCGATCACGAGGGTTTTCCTCATAGGTTCTCCGCCTGGGAGGGTATGAGACGTGATGCGTAAAACGTAAAACGTGAAGCGTGAAACGTGAAACGTGACACGCAAAACGCAACATGGTTCACGCCTCACGTTTTACGTCATCTGATTATAGCATAGCCGGGGTGTCTGCCCAATTGTCTGGCGTTTGCAGGCATACAAAAAGCCCCGTCGTTGGGATAGCGACGGGGTTCCGAACGGTATGAAGGGTGAGAAATTAGCACCTTTCCAATGAAATTCTTGTACGAAAAGCGAAGATTTCTCTGCCGGGATTGGGGGATGAGGGGATTTCCCTAATTTCCATCTTCTGTCAGCGGATTAAGCGGATGGAGCGGACAAAAGAGCGGAATCTGCGGTTTGCCGTGAGGTGTCCAAATGCTGGGCAAATTTCAATGCCAGCCGACGGAGGTCTGCACGGTGGGTTAGGTGGTAGATGTGATCGCCGTTCAGTTCATCCCGTTCCAGTATGCCCAGTATCACCAGGTCGCCCAGCTCTGAGCGGACGACACGGGGGTTACGGCCGACGCGCCGTGCCACGTTGTCGGCGGTGTCGTACAGGTCCGGGTTCTGAGCGAAAAAGCTGATGAGGTCCCACTTCAGCAAATCGCTGGCGTACCGTTCGATGAAGACCAGCAGGTCAACGTCAATTTCTCCGGTGGGCCCTCTGCGATTCTGGCGTCGTGACATCGCAACTCCTTCCGATCTCCTGGCACTGCCCCCCACGTGTGGGCGACCTCCGTTCTAACCACAACCACTCTAGCATCGGAGCAAGTTGTAGGCAATAGTACTTGCCTCCCAGGTTGGCCTGCGAGAAGGCTATTGTCCCTTGAGCGACTCGACCACGGCACGATTGGCCAGCACCGCGACGAAGGCCGGGTAAAGCATAAAAATTGGCACGGTGAGGATGAACGAGATGAGCAACAGGATCGCGGTCAGCGCCAGCACGACGATCGTCAACGCGGGGTGTGATCCCATCAGTATCAACCCGTTGCGATAGGCCAGCCGCAAGCGGGGAGCTTCTTGCAAGATCAGGAGTGGGAAGACGTAAAGCTGCACGCTGCTCCACAACACCGCCATCGCCAGGACCAACGAGCGGGCGAACGTCGCCCACGTGGCGTTCAGATTGGTGTAAAAGTTCAGGTTGATCAAGACCAGGGCCCACGCCACCAGGTTTGCCAGGCCCCAGAGATAAGCCGGTTTCCAATAACGGCGACCGCCCTCAAAAAATGTCCGAAGCTTGATGGCCTTGCCCTCGCCGATCTCGGCTGCCACCCAGGTCAGGCCGGCGGTGGCAAAGGGCAACGGTAACACCAGAAACGCCGACAGGGACCACAGCATGTTGAACAGAATGAGCAGGAAGATCTCCTCGACGAAATCGGAGAAGGCCAGTTTCACCACGCGCCATGCCAGATTCACGATGAACCCATCACTTTCCCTAGCCGGGTCGCCAGGGCCACATAGCCGACCAGTCCCTCTACCAGCGCGGCGACCGGCAGCCGCTCGCGGTTGGTGTGTGCCAGCCGGGGGTCGCCGGGGCCAAAGCCCACCGTGGGCACGCCGGCCGCCATCAGGTGACCGCCGTCGGTGGCAAAGGACCAGGTTGCGGTCGGCACCGGACGCCCCAGCGCCTGGCTCAATGTGTGCCGGGCTGCCTGCAAGAGCGGGTGATCGTTGGGCAGTGCAAAAGAGGGGAAGATGGAGGGGAAGTCCTCGACGTAGCCGGCGTAGGTGGTCAATCGGTCTGTGACCACCTGTACCTGGCCCTCGGCGCCGGGCGGGAGACATTCCGACAACAATCGCCGCAGCTTTTCGACGATTTCCTCCGGCGTCTCGCCTGGCACGTTGCGCCAATCGAGGGTGAGACGCGCCTCGCCCGGGATGACGTTGGGGCTGGTTTGATCGGTGCGATACAGGGTAGGGGCCACACTCGAGGCACCGAAAATTGGATCCTGGGTCATCGGCAACGTCTCCAACCGCGCCAGAAAGCGGGCCAGCGCGTAATGGGGGTTCACCCCCTGTTCGGGCATGCTGGCGTGCACCGGGCGGCCGGTCACCCGGACCACCAACTCTACCCGGCCCCGATGCCCGCGCATCAGCCTGCCGTCCGAGGGCTCGCCCACCACGGCCATAGCCGGTTTAAGGCGACTCACCATCGCCCGTGTGCCCAGCCCTCCCAGTTCCTCCATCACCACGCAGGCCACAACCAGGTCGCCCGGTAGAGATAGCCCATGTAGTTTAATCAGGCCCGCCGCGTAAACCATCGCCGCCAGTGGACCTTTCATGTCCACGCTGCCGCGCCCCCACAGGTCGCCATCTGTCACGTCCCCGCCGTAAGGTGGATGTGACCAGCCGGTCGGGTCGCCGGGGTCCACGTGGTCCATGTGGCCGTTGAACATCAAAACCGGCCCCCGTCCGCCGCGCACCCGGCCGATGACGTTGCCCACGGGGTCGGTCGTCACCTCGTCAAAGCCCAGGCGCTCCATTTCGGTTTTGATGAGGTGCGCCACTTCGGCCTCGTGACCGGAGGGGCTGGCGGTCTGCACCAGTCGCCGGGCAAAGCCGACCAGGTCGGACCGGTGTGTTTGAGCCAGGGCGAGCAGGTTGGCTTCGACCATTTTCGTCGCCTTTCTGCGCAGACGGGGTAAACAGAAGGGGCAGTGTCTTCAAGCACACTGCCCCCGCGTTGGTCGTTGGCCCCGTCGGATCAAGAGTTGTTGCCGTGGGCCAGCGCGCGGCACAGACTTTGCACGTCTTCAAAGGGGCCGTCGGTGCTCAGAACCGTGGTGGTGACAACGCTCATAAAGGGGACTTTGACTCGTTGCAATTGGTCGCTCCCCCAGGCCACGTAGCCAGCTTCACGGTCGTGAATGGGGTAAAAATAGATCATGGCCTGCCCTAACCGCTCTTTGATGTGTCGTGCCAGGGCGTCGGCTTTGGCCGGGATGGTGATGATCAGGAATTGGGATTCGCTGGGATGGCCGACGAAATCGTCGATGGAGCCTAATTCGTCGACGGCGCTGGTGAGGATGAGGGCGACTGCCCGTAGCACGTCGTCGCGGGCCACGAAGCCGTAAATCTCGTTGAACATATCCAGCCCCTTGATCCTCACCGACACGGTGGCCCAGTCGTCTCTCTCCAGCAAAAGGCCCAATCTGTCGTTGGTGAGCTTCTCGCCGGGCAGTCCGGTGACAGGGTTGTTTTGACTGCCGGCGCGTCGCAGGGCATTGCGCACGCGGAGTCGGAGTTCTTGCACGTCGAACGGTTTGGTGATGTAATCTACAGCGCCCAGTTTGAGGCCGGTGATGCGGTCGTCTCGCTCGCGGCGCTCGGTGACGAAGATGACCGGCAGCCGGCTGGTGCGAAGGTCGTCTTGCAGGCGTTGTCCCACTTCAAAGCCGTCAATGTCGGGGAGACGGACGTCCAGCAAAATCAAATCAGGCGGTTGCTGCCGGCACTTCTCCAACGCCTCGCGTCCCCCGGCAGCCGTAACTACCCGATAGCCTTGCGCCTCAAAGTACACTCGCAGCATTTCTGATGTGTCGTGGTCATCTTCTACAATCAGCAGCGTGTGCTTTATGCTCATCTTGCTCTCGCCAGGGTGCTATTCCGGGCTTGGTAGCTATGTCCGAATCGGGTATGTTTCATCTCAGTTGAAGCCGTCCCTGGCACGGTCGAGAGACCGGCCAGAGCAGCAGGCCGTCCCTGGCACGGTCGAGAGACCGGCCAGAGCAGCAGGCCGCCCCTGGCACGGTCGAGAGACCGGCCAGAGCAGCAAGGCCGTCCCTGACCACGGTCGAGAGACCGGCCAGAGCAACGCAAACCTTGCGGCTGAGGCCGGTCTCCCGACCGTGCCTCAACCCCGGGTCATCCGGGTTGGGCGGGTTTCCCTGGCCCGCCATCTTGTGGCCTTTGTGATCGCGGGGCACAAGGTGAACGGCTACGGCGGTTGACGGGGGCGGTCAGTTGAGCGGCTCTTTGAAAATGTCGAACTGGCAGTGGTCGTCGCCCCGGGCGTGGCATTTAGACTCTTCCACACGAAAGTCTTTGCCACCGCTTACCCAACGCAATCCTTCTTGCAATATACCCACTGCCCCGTAGCAAACGGGCCGGTCGCTGGTGCGCCCCCAGCACACAGGGCACTTGTAGATGGTATAGACGAAGCGGTCGTCCTCTTCTTCGACTCCACTGTGCTGGTCGCTGAATTTGGTAAAGGTTTCCGCCATCGCCCGCAGGCCGACTTTCAGTTTGGTGCCCAGGGGGATCACTTTGAATGCCAGTTCCCCCACGCCGACCAGCGCCCCGAATTTGGAAAGTCCATCGGCAAAGGCCGCGCGACCGGCGCGCAAGGCAAGTCCGCGTCCCCCGCGCGGGCCATACATATCGTCAATGGCCCGTCCCAGCGCGCCAAAATCGGCAAAGTCGAATTCTCGATTCAAGTTTCCCGGTGGATAATTATCTATCAGGTGTTCCAGGCCAGCCAGGTTGAGGACGGCGTTGATGCCGTTTTTGCCCATCACCTCTTCCATAGCTTCCAGATAAATGCGTCCCATCAGGTTTGGGTAGTAAAGTCCGCTTTTGTCACCTGCCACGTTTTATACCTCCGAATCCAGGGACCGGGCACCCCGGTGTTCAAACAAAAGTCACCAGTTCCTCGGTGGCTCGTTTCATGTCAAGGAATAACAAGCCCAGCTTGGCCTGCGCACGGGCCAGGACGGTCAGCACGGCGTCTTCGCCCACCGACATCAGGATGACGAACCCACCCTCACCGCGAATGTAGACCTGATCGAGCGTGCCCCGTCCCAATTCGCTTGCAATCCGCTCTCCCAGCGACAACATCGCTGCCGACATAGCCGAGACACGGTCTTCTTCGACGTCGGCCGGCAGCGACGAGGCCATCGTCAGCCCATCCACGCTGACCACGGCCGAAGCCTCGATGTCGGGACTGCTTACCTGAAGGTCCTTGAGGCAGGCGATCATTTTCTCGGTGCGAGTTCGCTCGGCCATCGCTGCTTTCCTATCTTGACAGACATGGAGACAAGCAAGGGGGCTGCTCCAGATGGAGCGATCGAGCGCAACCTATGGCAGAATAATTGGCGCCAAGTCGTTGCTACCAAATAATAGGGGCGCTTTGGAATACGGAGCGTAGTATACCACAGATTCTACACAACCAGCAAATAAATCTGAAGAGGCCATTGTCCTCAAATTGAATCGGGCGCATTTCCTGTTGGCTGGAGCTGCTACGACTCGTTTGAAATGCACCCGATTGCTACACACTTTTTGGCAGAGAACCGTTTAGTTCTTAGGTCGGCGGAGGCGAACAGGGCTGTGCATCAGGCAAATATGGCGTTGAAGGCGGCGGCATCGAGGGTCTCTTCGCGCACCAACCGCTCGGCTATTTCGACGAGCTTGTCTCGATTGGCGAGGAGTATCCGTTTTGCGGTTTGATGAGCATCGTCGATCAAGCGCCGCACTTCCTGGTCAATCTGACGAGCGACATCTTCGCTGTAGTTTCGCTGCTCGCTGAGCTCTCGACCCAGGAAGATCAGTTCTTCTTTTTCCCCAAAGGTCAGCGGACCCAATTTCTCGCTCATCCCATATTGGGTGACCATCGCCCGCGCCAGCTTGGTCGCACGCTCCAGGTCGTTGCTGGCGCCGGTGGTCACGTCGTGGAAGACGATTTCCTCGGCCACCCGACCTCCCAGCAGCGCGGCCAGATCGGCCTTGAATTTGTTGCGATGCTGAAGATACCGGTCCTCTTCGGGCAGTGTCAGCGTGTAACCCCCGGCCATACCCCGGGCCACGATGGAGACTTTGTGGACCGGATCGCACTCAGGCAGCATTTTCATTACCAACGCATGCCCCGCCTCGTGGTGGGCGATAACTTGCTTTTCTTCCTCGGTGATAACCCGGCTCTTCCGCTCCGGCCCGGCGATGATCTTTTCGATGGCTTCCTGGAATTCGTCCATCTCGATGATCTTCTTGTTGCGCCGGGCCGCCAGGATCGCCGCCTCGTTCACCAGGTTCTCGATGTCGGCTCCCACGAAGCCGGGAGTTTGCCTGGCGATGATTTCCAGGTTTACGTCGGGGCCGATGGGCTTGCCCCGCACGTGGACTTCCAGGATCTGCTTGCGCCCGTTCCAATCGGGCCGGTCCAACACCACCCGCCGGTCGAACCGGCCGGGCCGCAGCAACGCCGGGTCCAGAATGTCGGGCCGGTTCGTCGCCGCCATCACAATCACGTTCGTGTCCGTGTCAAAGCCGTCCATCTCTACCAAG
>JAJRXB010000037.1 GCA_024276515.1 Chloroflexota bacterium | reverse complement strand
GGTGGGGACGCCGGAGAAACTGCCTGCTTCCGGGCGAGATTCGACCCTCCCCCGGCCCCTCCCTGCCAGGGAGGGGGGAACGCCTGCCTCCCCCTCTGTCCCTCCCCGGCCAGGGGAGGTAAACGGATTGGGAATAAATCGCTCCGCCGTCAACTCTGGCCGGTTCAGATACCCGCGTCCCACGTTCACGCCGCCAACGTGCAACTCTCCGGGCACTCCCACCGGCACCGGTTGCAAATTCTGATCCAGGACGTACAGGGCTGTGTTGGCTATCGGTCGCCCGATGGGCGGCCCTTCGGGCTCCTGGTCGTTGCACAGGTACATCGAGGCGCAGACCGTCGTTTCGGTCGGCCCGTAGGCGTTGAAAAAGTCTCGCCCCGGCGACCACCGTTCCACCAACTCGGGTGTACAGGCCTCCCCGGCTGCGATCACTGTCTGTAATTCGGGCAAATCTTCCTCCGGCAGCACTCTCAGCATCGAAGGTGGCAGGGTGACGTTTGTGATGCCTTCCTCCCGTAGCAACCGAACCAGGTCCGGCCCCGACGCCAGTGTTTCCTGCCGCGCCAGACACAGGGTTGCCCCGTTCCGCAACGCCATAAAGGTCTCCCACACCGAGGCGTCGAAGCTGAAGGGTGAGAATTGCAGAATCCGGCTCTCCTCGTGGATGCCAAAGGCACGCCGCTGCGCGTCCGTCAGATTGCAAAGCCCGCGGTGTTGCAGCATCGAGCCTTTGGGCGCTCCCGTCGAGCCGGAGGTGTAGATGACGTAGGCCAGGTTGTCGGGCGTCACACCGCTGACCGTGCTGGCCGCAGGGTCAGCAGTCGGGTTCTCGTCGCTCTCCTGGGCGATGAGATCCCAATCGCTATCGAGGCAGATGACTCTTTGTGTTGCGTGATGCGTGATGCGTGATGCGTGGTGCGTGGGGCGTGGTGCGTATTGCATGGTGCGTGGTGCGGGAAGCCGGTCCAGCAGATGGGACTGGGTCAGCAGCACCGGCACTTGTGAATCCTCGATCATAAAGGCCAGCCGCTCCTGGGGATAGGTCGGGTCCAGCGGCAGATAGGCCCCACCCGCCTTGAGCGTGCCCAGGATGCCCACCACCATCTCCAGCGAACGCTCGGTGGAGATGCCTACCAGCACTTCTGGCCCCACGCCGAGTTTCTGCAGGTAGTGGGCCAACTGGTTGGCCCGCCGGTTCAGCGCATCGTAGGTGAGCGCCTGGCCCTCGAAGGTCGCGGCTACGGCGTGGGGTCTCTGCCGGACCTGGGCCTCGAACAGCCAGTGGATGCACTGATCGTGCGGATAGTCAATTGTGGTGTCGTTCCACTCGACCAGCAGTTGCCGCCGTTCGGCCTCGGTCAGGAGCGGCAGTGTCGAGATAGGTTGGTCTGGGTCGGCGACGATGCCCTCCAGCAGCCTCTGGAAATGGGCCAGCATCCGCTTGATGGTGGCGGCGTCGAACAGGTCGGTGTTGTATTCCAACGACCCGCTCAGCCGGTCTCCCTCCTCGTCCATGTATAGGGTCATATCGTACTTGGCCGTTTTGCTGTGAGCTTCCACGGGCTCGAAGGTCAGCCGCGAACTGGGGAGGGATCGAGTCCGCATTGGAGTGCTCTGAAGGGCGAACGCCACCTGAAATAGCGGGCTGTGGCTCAGGTTCCGCTCTGGCTCCAGTTCGTCCACCAACATTTCGAAGGGCAGGTCTTGGTGGGCATAAGCTCCCAGGGCCACCTCGCGCACTCGTCTCAGCAACTCTCGGAGACTGGGATCGCCCGAAAGGTCGGTGCGCATCACCAGCGTGTTGACGAAGAAGCCGATCAGCCCCTCGATCTCGGCCCGGTTGCGGTTGGCGATGGGAATGCCAACGCTGACGTCGTCTTGCCCCGAGTAGCGGTAGAGCAGCGTTTGGAAGGCAGCCAGCAGCATCATAAAGAGGGTGACGCCCTCCTGCCGGCACAGGTCTTTGATTGCCAGGGAGAGGCTCTCGGGCAAAACGAAGGACTGGTAGTCGCCACAATACGTCTGAATCGCCGGGCGAGGCCGGTCGGTGGGCAACTCCAGGATGGGGGGGTTGTCACCAAGTTGCTGCCTCCAGTAGGAAAGCTGGGTCTCCAGGACTTCTCCTTGCAGCCACTCCCGTTGCCAGCAGGCGAAATCGGCGTACTGGATGGGCAACTCAGGCAGTGGCGAAGGACGTCCGGCAGAGAATGCCTCGTAGAGGGCTGCGATTTCTCTCATCAGCACGCCGGTGGACCAGCCGTCGGAGACGATGTGGTGTATCGTCAGGAGGGCTATGTGTTCCTCCTCGTCCAGCCGCAGCAGGCGGACGCGGAGCAAAGGGCCTCGGGACAGGTCGAAGGGCCGTTGTGCCTCCTCGGTCGCCAGCCGCAGTGCCTCTGTCTCCCGCTCGGCCCGGGGCAGGTGTCGCAGGTCCAGCACCGGGAGGGTCAGGCGCAGTTCCGGCGCGATGACCTGCACCGGCCGCCCGTCTACCGTGGCAAAGGTGGTGCGCAGGGCTTCGTGGCGTCGCACGATTTCGTTCAGGCATTTCTCCAATACCTCAACGTCCAGCGGCCCGGTGAGGCGTACGGCGTCGGGGACGTTGTAAAGGGGGCTGTTGGGTTCCAACTGGTCGAGGAACCACAGCCGTTGCTGGGCGAAGGAGAGTGGCAGCTCTCTGTCCCGCGAGACAGGCCGGATGGGCGGGGCCTGCACGCCTGCCTCGGTCCTCTTGATTGTTTCGACGTGCTCCGCCAGCGTCGCCACCGTGGGGGACTCGAAGACGTTGCGCAGGGGCAGATCTATCTCAAAAGCCTCGCGCACCCGGGAGACGAGCTGGGTCGCCAGCAAGGAGTGTCCTCCCAGCTCGAAGAAGTTGTCGTGCACCCCCACCTGTTCCACGCCCACCACCTGCGCCCAGATGCCGGTCAGCACTTCCTCGACCGGGGTGCGGGGCGCGACGTATTCGCCGTCTAGTTGCCGACGCGACCAGTCGGGCGTTGGCAGCGCCTGGCGGTCCACCTTGCCGTTGGGCGTCAGCGGCAGGGTCTCCAGGGTCACAAAGGCCGAAGGAACCATGTAGTCTGGCAGTCTTTCCTGCAAGAACCGGCGCAGGTTGCTTCCGGCGGGGGGAATCTCCTGGGCAGGCACAACGTAGGCTGCCAACCGCTTGTCCCCCGGCGCTGCCTCCAGGGCCACGACGGCGGCGTCGTGAACTGCCGGGTGTCTGCCCAGTACCGCCTCGATCTCGCCCAGTTCGACGCGGAAACCGCGGATCTTGACCTGGTAGTCCATGCGACCGAGAAACTCGATATCCCCGCTGGGCAGGTAGCGGGCCAGGTCGCCGGTTTTGTAGAGGCGGGCGCCTGCTCCCACCCCCCCCTCTATCCCCCCCCTGCCAGGGGGGGGAGTGGGGGGGGTAGACGTCCCCCTGGCAGGGGGGGGAGTGGGGGGGGTAGACGTCCCCCTGGCAGGGGGGGGAGTGGGGGGGATAGAGAGGACGCCGGAGAGACCCCCCCCATACCGGACGGGGTCTCTCTCCGGGCGAGATTCGACTCTCCCCCGGCCCCTCCCTGCCAGGGAGGGGGGAACGCCTGCCTCCCCCTCTGTCCCTCCCCTGATAGGGGGGGGAATGGTGGGGGGAGAGGAGATAAACGGATCGGGAACGAACCGCTCGGCCGTCAAATCGGGTCGGTCCAGGTAGCCCCGCGCCACGCCAGAGCCGCCGACGTGCAACTCTCCAGGCACCCCAACCGGCACCGGCTGCAGGTGCTCGTCCAGGATGTAGAGCCGGGTGTTGGCGAAGGGCCGCCCGATGGGCACTACCTGGCCGGCGGGCAGGGTCAGGTGCGTGCTTTCAAAATAGGAACTGTCGATGGTGGCCTCGGTCAGGCCGAAGGAATTGATCAACCGTGTCTCCGGCCCACAGAAGCGAAGGAACTTTTTATACTCTCCCACGTACCAGTTGTCGGAGCCGCAGACCAACAGCCGCATAAAGTCGAGACGCTCCCCGGTCTCGTCCAGATATTGAATCAGGCATCTCAAAACGGCCGGGACAAACTCGGCGCAGTCTACCTGCTCCTGGCGCATCAACTGGTACAGTTGCTGGGGAGCCAGCAGCCATTCCCGGGGGCACAGAACCAGCTTGCCGCCAGAGCACAGGGCACGGACCAGGTCTCCCGAAAAGACGTCGAACGTGAAGTTGGCCATCTGAAGATGAGCGCTCACGGATCGGAGTTGGTAGGCCTCCTCCCAGGCCAGGTAGGCGTTGACCAGACTGCGATGCTCGATCATCACCCCCTTGGACTGGCCCGTGGAGCCGGAGGTATAGATCACATAGGCCAGGTTGTCGGGCGTTGTGTTGTTGCCCGTGCTGGCTGCAGGGTCAGTAACCGGGTTCTGGTCGCTCTCCCGGGCGATGGTCTCCCAATCGCTATCGAGGCAGATGACTCTTCGTGATGCGTGATGCGTATTGCGTGGTGCGGGGAGCCGGTCCAGCAGGTGAGACTGGGTCAGCAGCACCGTCACTCCCGCGTCCTCGAGCATATAGGCCAACCGCTCCTGCGGATACAGCGGATCCAGGGGAAGGTAGGCTCCCCCAGCTTTGAGAACCCCTAGCACGCCGACGATCATCTCCAGCGAACGCTCCACACAGATGCCCACCACCGTCTCTGGCCCTACGCTCAACTTCCGCAGGTAGTGGGCCAGTCGGTTGGCCCGGCGGCTCAGTTCCCGGTACGTCAGTCGCTCGCGGGGCTCCGTCCTCTCCGCTGGCGCTCTGGGATGCTTCGCAAAGCCGGTTGAAGGAACGACCACGGCGACCGCGTCGGGCGTCCGCTCCACCTGGGCTTCGAAGAGTTGATGGACACACAGGTTTTGACCTTGCGGGTAGTCCCTGGCTGTGTCGTTCCACTCGACCAGCAGTCGTCGCCGTTCGGTCTCCGGCAGGAGCGGCAACCTTGAGATGCGTTGATCCGGGTCGGCGACGATGCCCTCCAGCAAGGTCTGGAAATGCTCCAGCATCCGCTGGATGGTGGTGGCGTCGAACAGGTCGGTGTTGTACTCCACCGAGGTATCCAGCCCGTCCGCTCCCTCTCCCATGGATAGTGTCAGATCAAACGTCGAAGTTCCGGTGTGTGTTTCTACCTGGCTCAAGGTCAGGCCGGGCAATTCTCGGCCTTTCACGGGCACGTTTTGGAGGATGAACATCACCTGGAACAGGGGGGTGTGGCTCATATCCCGCTCCGGCTGCAACGCTTCCACCAGCATCTCGAAGGGCAAATCCTGGTGAGCATAGGCTCCCAGAGTCACTTCGCGCACCCGTCCCAGTAACTCCCGAAAAGTAGGGTCGCCGGAGAGGTCGGTACGCAGTACCAATGTGTTGACGAAGAAGCCGATCAGCCCTTCGATTTCGGCCCGGTTGCGGTTGGCGATGGGCGAGCCGACGCTGATGCTATCCTGCCCCGAATAGCGATGCAGTAACGTCTGAAAAGCGGCCAGCAACGTCATAAACAGGGTGACTTTTTCCTCACGGCTCAGGACTTTGAGCGATTCTGCCAGACGTTTGGGCAACTTGAGCGATTGAGTCGCGCCCCGATTCGTGTAGACTGCCGGCCGGGGGCGGTCGGTGGGCAGCTCCAAAACGCCCAGGTCGCCGTCGAGTTGTCGCTTCCAGTAGTCGAGTTGGGCCTCCAGGACTTCCCCTTGCAGCCAGTGTCGTTGCCAGTGAGCGAAGTCGGCGTATTGGATGGGCAACTCCGGCAGTGGCGAGGGTCTCCCGGCAGAGAAAGCATTGTAGAGCGTCGTGAGCTCCTCGATGAACACACCAATGGACCAGCCATCGGAGATGATGTGGTGCATGGTCAGGAGTATCAGGTATTCTTCCTCCCCCAGCCGCAACAGGGTGGTCCGCAGCAACGGGCCTTGAGACAGGTTGAAGGGGCGCTCGGCCTCCTCCGTCGCCAGCCGCATAGCCTCGGTCTCTCGCTCGGCCTCAGATAGGGCCTGCAGGTCCACGACTGGCAAGGGCAGGGTCAGCGAGGGGGAGATGACCTGAACCGGTTCTCCATTCATCGTGGCAAAAGTAGTCCGCAGGCTCTCGTGGCGGCGCACGATTTCGTTTAGCGTCTGCTCCAACGTCGCCACGTCGAGCCTGCCGGTGAGGCGCACAGCGGCGGGGATGTTGTAATAGGGGCTGCCGGGCTCGAACTGGTCGAGGAACCAGAGTCGTTGCTGGGCAAAAGATACAGGAAAGACGAATACTTCCTCTTCCGCAGCCTCCTGATCGTTCTCGACGACCGTTGGCGGGTAGGTAAGCAATTGCGTCATTGTGCTCTCCTTGCGTCCATTGCACCTTCTCTTTTGCTCAACGCCCCTCACCATTCCCCAAGAGGGTAGAGCGTTTCATACGGTGTGCCTCTCGAGAGACTCGCGTGATCGCCGGTGCTTGAAGTTCGAGGCCGCTCTCCTTGACCTTCTCGATCTCCTCGGCGAGTTCGGCCACCGTGGGATGTTCAAAAAGACTGCGCAGAGACACTTCCACGCCAAAAGTCTGCCGCGCCCGTGAGATGAATTGGGTCGCCAGCAGGGAATGTCCCCCCAGGTCGAAAAAGTTGTCGTACACGCCAACCCGGTTCACCCCCAGCAACTCGCTGCACATCGCTGCCAGTTTCTCCTCCGTCGGCGTGCGCGGTGCGACGTACTCTCGCTCCAGGTCGGGCCGGGTCCCGTCCGGGGCCGGCAGCGACCGGCGGTCCAGCTTGCCGGTGGGCGTCAGCGGCAGCGCGTCCAGCACCACGAAGGCGGAGGGCAGCATATAATCGGGCAGGCGTTCCT
>JAJRXB010000036.1 GCA_024276515.1 Chloroflexota bacterium | reverse complement strand
TCAGGTCAACGTTTACACACCCACCGCCACCGTGTGGGGAACACAACCGCGGCTGGTTTTTGATCCCAGCAATAGCAGCAAGGTATACGTCACCTGGGTGGAGTGCCAAAGCCAGACCACCAGTTGCAGTAAAATCAAGGTAGCTACCTGCACCCTGACCGGTGCCGATAATTGTGCCACACCGCAAACGGTCACCTCTCAGAGCGGTTCTGATCTGGGAACTCCCGACATCGCTGCCGATAGCGGTGGGCAGCTACACGTGATTTGGAAGAACAACACGGCCGGGAAAATCCAATACCGGCGTTACAACGGCACTAGCTGGGGCACCCAGGTTGACGCCGTTGTTGACAGTGGAGGCAATATCTCCTATAACCCGGCCCTGGTTTGGAGCAGTGGTGGTCGGTTGCACCTGGTCTGGTATCAGTATAATAGCACATCGGCCAGCCGCCGCATCAAATACAGCGCCGATACCAGCCTGAGCGATGATGCGTGGGACAATGGCGTTTCTGCAGAATGGGTGGCTCCGTCGGGCAATTATCGTTTTACCGGTGGTACAGACGAGCCAGTTATCAAACCCGGCATCGCTGCCAGCGGTACCTACGTATACGTCGCCTGGGATGCGTACGACACAACCACTACGCCCGATAATCAATTTGTCCTGGTCTATGATTGGAGCACCGACAATGGGACAAACTGGAAAGACCCATCCCCCGGTGGAGTCTCAAACGGCTGTGGCACCGCTGGTGATGGATGCGGAATCCCTGACGCAGTGGTTTTTGACAACAATCCTACCTATTTATCACCTTTTACCAGTATCGTCGAGGAAGACACATTGCGTCCTAGCATTGCCATCAGCGGCACGCTGCCGGCCATCGTTTGGCATTATCAAGATCAGGTCATCGACGAAAATGGCATCTATCTCGTCGTCTATCGGATGTACAGTGGAGCAAGTTGGACGACGCCGATTACCATCACCCAGAATATAGATTACGACGATGATGGAATCGGCGAGGATACAGCCAACGCCGACCTGGCTATCTGGTCCAACGGCGACCTTCACATCGCTCATATGGGATTGTGGGGTGATACGGCGGTAACAGGTAGCGATTGGGACGTCTATTACCGAGGGGCCGTCACCACCGATAACTCGACCGACGGCGTCAACCGGGTCTATCTGCCGATCGTGTTGAAGAATAGCCAATGAGATTGACGCGCCGGGAAATCATCATTCTGGTGAGCCTGTGGGTGGTGGTGGGGGGATTGATAGTGGCGGCCGTCATCATGCTGCAAAGGATGCAGAGCGTATCGGAGACATCGGCGCCGGTGGACATTCCAACCCCGTTGGCAACCTATACCCTGCCCCCCAGCGACGTCACGGCCAGATCGCTGTATCCGCTGGCCGAAGAAAAAGCCAAAGGTTGGCGTGAGGATGCTCAATTGGTATCGTGCAGCGGAACCTGGACGCAAACGGCTCTCAATTTGGTCGGACGCCCGGTTCAGTGGACCTATCGCTTCTATTCAGCCCAGGCCAAAACGCTCTACTTTGTCACCGTCACGCCCGATGGCCGTGTGGCCGGCACGCAGCATTTGCGCCAGGTTTACCAGCCGCCGCCCATCCTTCCCGTTGAAATTTGGGAGGTAGATAGCCCTGCTGCCTTGACCAATTGGCTCAACTACGGTGGAGGACAGTTTTTGGGCAACAACCCGGGCATAGACGTGATTGCCCAACTCAGCGTGCGCACTGCTGGCGCCGATCCTGAGTGGACCATCGTCGGCTTCAACAACAAGAATGAAGAGTTCTTTACCGCCACCGTTAATGCTGTGACTGCCCAAACCTCCGTTCTCAGGTGAGGGGTGTCCTGGAGGGATGATCTGATGAAAAGCAAGGCCAGACAAAAGATTAAGGGTTCTTTATCAGGGCAAAGAGGACAGAGCCTGGTAGAGATGGCCCTCATCACCCCTGTGCTGCTGCTGATGTTCCTGGGTGTGGTTGAAGTGGGATGGGCCCTCCGGACTCAAATCGCGCTGCAAAATGCCAACCGCGAGGCCGCGCGCTTCGCCGCCCGGGGACGTTACCTGGATTTCAGCAAACCAACGCGCGAAGAGATTGGCTATGGTTATGTGGTGGCTCACGAGTTGGATAGCCTAGCCGGTCAGGTTCCCCTGGATGTCAGCGAGGGTAGCCCCAACGGCACCATCATCATCTCTCACCTGCTGGTAGACACCGGTTATTGTGAGCCCGGCACCAGCGGTGATCCGGATAACGATGTGATCCTGACGCCGGACACACCGGGTTACGAGCACTTCTCGGCCACTTATGGTCAGCCTCGTTCCTCCAAAGTGGATTTTGCGGCCCTGGGGGAGCAGATGCGGCAAGAAAATGAGGCGTTCAACTGTGCCCTGGCGAATCGCACCGGTGGAGAATACGTCCCTTCCATCAATAGCGTCGTGATCGTGGAGACTTATTACGAGCACCCCCAATTGCTGGGTGTGCCTGTGGTGTCCAATCGCTTCACCGATCCCATCCTCCTTTATAGCCAGACGACAATGCGCATCACCCCCGACTCGCGGGGCTCCAGCGTCTCCGAGGGTCAGGCCTGCCTGGTATATCCGATTGCTGTCCACACCTCCACCCTGGATGGCTTGCAGCCGGGCGATAGCACCGGTGACATTTTCAATGGAGGGGGACCGGGCAACTTTGGCTGGCTGCGCTGGAATGACGATCCAGGGAGCAACAGCCAGGTTTACCTGGTGGATGAATTACGAAATCCGGCCCTATCTCTCAACGACTTCAGAGATGCCAGTGACCCCAGTGATACCTATTTGAATGGTGGTTCTGTAGACTGGGTGTGGGGTCTGACAGGGGTGGTGGACAGCAATGACGTCAGAGACGAACTCCAGGACCTGGTAGACAATCAGACCCCAATCCGCATTGTTGTCTGGGACGACGTCGCAGGGGCGGGAAGTAACCTCCGTTATCGGGTGGCACGTTTCGTCATCGTCCAGCTCACCGCCTTTGACCTGCCTCAGAAGTGGATTAGAGCCGTTTACGTGAGCGAAGATCCAGATGCCTGCCCCGGTAATGGTCAGTAGCTCCCAGCCCGTTAGCCGTTGCAAAAGAGGTGCTGTTATGGTCACCTTTATTAAGAAATTGAGTTGGAGTCTGGCAAGCCGCTTGTTAGGGCGATCAATCAGGTCACAGCAGCGAGAGTCTGGCCAAAGCCTCATTGTCCTGGCCTTTGCCTTCCTGGGTCTCATCGCTCTGCTTGGCCTGGCTCTGGACCTCGGCCTGCTGTACGTTGAGCGTATCCGGCTTAAACGCGCCGTGGATGCGGCCACCCTGGCCGGTGTGGTAGAGTTGCCCTCCGAAGAGCAGGCCTTTACCCGGGCTATTGAATATCTGCGTTTGAACAATTACGATGTGGGGAATGACGTCAGTATCCTGGTGAGGGGTTGCGCGACCGACCCATCCAGTGGAGAGCTAACGAACTTGATAACTCCCACGCTCTATATCACAGCGTCCAATCCGCGCGCTACTTTTATTCTGGACACCTATAGTTTTCAGTCGGAAACCCACGACTGTAGCCTGGCGAACAAGGTGTTTGGCACAGCCAACAAAATCGCCGTCACCGGCACAGTGACGGTGACGATGAACTTTATGCAATTCTTTGGCTTTCGCACCGTCCAGGCACCCGATAGCGCCGTGGCCCAAAACATCACCAATCTGGACGTGGTTGTGGTCTTCGACAACTCTGGCTCTATGCAGGGTGATACCATTTGCTACGACTGCTGGCACGAAACCACCAACGACGTGGAAACTTATCCCTTCCCTTCCAATGGCTATTACAGCCCCATCTCCTACACAGTCTTGACCAACCTGAACCTGTGCAGTGCGGTCTCCGAGCCCTACGTCTCGGGCAGCAGGCGCTACATCATCATGGAAGCCGAACTCTACTCGCGCAACGACTCTGTCTGGGATAGAGCAGCGCGCCAGACAGGGCGCGGTTACTGGGCCTTGCAGCGGGGTACCACTGGCAGCCGTCGCAGTTCCAGCATCGAAGGAGACCGGTCGGCCCACGTGGCCCACCACCCCTACTGGACTTATGGACAAAGCAGCCCTCCTGCACCCCTCCTGGGGCGCTTTTATACCCTGCAAGACGCTCAAAACAACCTGGCTCCCCGCCTGGAATACGACTTCACTCCTGATTGGACAGGTGATGCCTTCATCTGGATTCGTGCCCAGGGAGGAGGTCGCCAGTCCTTCCTTGTGGACCCGGTCGGCAACAACTTTGTGAGAGATCCCAGAAAACTTTACTGGGCGGTGGATGGCGGTACGCCGGTCGAAAACAGCAGCGCGCCTGATTGTAATACCACCTATGACTATGCCGGCGGATACAACCCCGATACCACTACTTGCAACAACCGGTGGGGCTGGATTCGCTTGGGCTCCATCTCGGTCACAGCCGACACCGAGTATGTGCTGAAGTTGTGGGCCGGCAGCCCCGGCTACGAAATTGACAAGATCGTAATCACCAACGACAGCCGGAGCAGTGCCAGCCAGATTGGGGTGCTCACTTATGACTCTAACCGCGGCCGGCCGGCCACCGTCGGTTCGGCCCGGCGCAGCGCCTGCGACAAATGCAACCCTATCTTCGGCCTGCAGGTGGATCCCTCAGAGTGCACCACGCCCTATCACCTGGTCACCGAGCCGACCAACCGCCTGGCCGACGACCTGTTCAGCGACCGCGAACCTCTGCGCACTTCACAAGAGGCAACCAAACGTTTTGTGAAGCGTCTGGACCCGCAATACGACCAGGTAGGGTTTGTGGGATTTGATAGTGGAATTGAGGTTCAGTCAGAATTGGTCTGCATTCGGCGGCAGGGGATATTGGGCAACCCGGCGGCTTGTTATGATCCCTCTGTGCAAAACCCACCCATCAGCTACACCACGGTGCTGCAAACCATCGAAAACCAGAGGGCCAGCGGTGGCACCGACATCGCCGAAGGGATGCGCAACGGGTTGGAAGTGTTGGGCATCAACGTAGACGGTCGGGGTGGTGTAGACAACCTGTGCGATGGCACTCCGGGGTCAGCTTGTGGGCGAGGTGGGGCGGCCAAGCGGGTGATGATCTTGATGACGGACGGTTCACCTAACAACAACCCGGGTGGTGCCTGCGACGATGATCCCAGCCTGTGGCCCTACAACAACGACCCCGACTTCGACTGCGTAATATATTATGCCAAAAAGGCACGCCAGGCAGGGGTAGTAGTCTATACTATCGGACTGGGCAACGGCGTGGAACCGGAGTTACTACAAGCCGTGGCCGACGAAACACGCGGCACCTATTTCTTCGCCCCGTCGCCCAAAGACCTGGATGCCATTTTTGATCAAATCTTATCCAACATTTACGTGCGCCCGATTCGGTAAATCCATAGAGTGGAAGCAGGGACGAAGCATTCCTGACACCGGGCGTCTGGAAGTTGCCCGCTCGACACATCGATGCAATCCATCCGGCAGCGATGACCTCTTTGGGATGCTTTGTCCCTGCTGGGTAATTCGCCAATTGGTTGCCCTGCATCTGCCCGGTAGGGCTCGGCGGGTCCAAATTTCACGCTCCAAATCTGTGGGACGGACCCATCGTGAGCACAAAACTTAAAGGCTCATGTC
>JAJRXB010000580.1 GCA_024276515.1 Chloroflexota bacterium | reverse complement strand
GATGTGCCCAGCCGATAAAGCCAGAAGAGAAACGCGCCAACGACCAGGGCGACTCCCACCCCGACTCCACCCAGACACAGCGCTCCACCGCCCATCACTCCCAGGGCACGGGGAAGCAGGGGTATGGGAGTCGCCGTTGCTGTGGCGGTAGGGGTAGGGGTGGGAGGTAGCGGTGTGGGGGTAGGCGTCGGCAACGGCGTAGCCGTGGGCGTGGGAGCAGTCGTCGGGGTGGGCGTGTCCGTCTGGGTCACAGTCGCCGGCTCAGTGGACTCCACCGCCGTGGGCGTGGGGGTCGACGGCGATGCAGGGGTGTCTGTAGGCAGAGCGGAGGTCGGTGTGGGCGGCGGCGGAGTCGGCGTCGGCGGGATTGGGGTGGACGTCGGCGGCTCCGGCGTCGGAGTGGGGAGAGCATCCGTAGGGATGAGACCCACATCGTCAATCCAAACCTGGTCCAGACTCTCGGCCCAGCCGGGGGGCAAGGGGACGCCTTGCTGAGCAGCCCGCTCCTTCCACGTGTCGTCTATGCGCACAAAGAGGGTGATGGTGGAGTTTTGGGCCACCGCCGATACCTGCATCTCGGCCAGGATCTTTTCTTCGGGGGTGATCCGTCGCCAAACTTCGGGGCTCCAAACGATGGCCGGCGAACGGGGATCTGTGCCGCCGGTAGGATCAATGCCGATGCGACGCCCGAATGCGCCGTCTTCTTTGTAAAACGTGTCGTACACCACCCAAATGACATTGGCCCAATAGGTAGTGCCCGGTGTGGCCGGCACCTGCTGGTACAGCCCGGCCACGAAGGAGCCATTCGATGCCATGTAAGCGGCGGGGCACAGGGGCGAGTGGCAGGCATCGCCATCGATGGTGCTGATGCTGACCTCGCCGTTCTCGACGAAGGTTTGCCAGCCGCTCAGCCCGTCCCCGAAGTCGCAGTTCTGCAACAGTTGGTTGGGGTCTTCCTGGCACACGTCGGGGAAATTACCCTGCCCGGCGACGGGCGACGGCTGGAGGGACAGGACTGCCAGCAATAACAGTGGAATGCGGAATAGACGGATTTTCAATTGCTCTCCTACCCTCCTGCTTCCTCGGTTGATCGATCCCCAGACTGCTCTTCCCATTCAGCCAGCAACTCGCCAACCCGATCAATCAGGCATCTGGCAGCGTTCAGATTGTGGCGCGCGCCGACCGACGAAAACTCTACAACGCTCGAACTCAAGCTGCCAATTCATCCATTGCCTCCCAGAGCACAATCCCCCGCTGTATCTGCGCATAGAAGGCCGGTTCGTTTTCCTTCATTGCTGCTAACTCCTGGCTATTCGCGATGACCGGTCGGACTGGCCGCTCGAAATGATGATGGCTGATCACCGCCATCACCCGACTGCGCTCCGGCGCTATGATAAACAGGTCTACATCACTGTCCGGCGTGTCGGTACCTTCAGCGCAACTGCCAAAGAGGGTGATCTGACGGGCCAATGATCGCAGCGCCCGCAGCAAAGGCTCCAGTTGGGCGACCGTGTTCAGGACTTTGAATTGACGCACAAAGGGATGACGGTCATCGGCGGCATAAAAGTTCATCCGACCGCGCCGCTCCAAGAGCAGCAACCCAGCCCGGTGCAGAGACCGGGTGGCCAGATTAACCGCGCTACGACTGACGCCGGTGCGTTCCACGATCTCCTGTTCGTAGAACGACCGACCGGCGTGATAAGCTAAAAAGCGCAACACACGGGCATAGCTGGTGGCGAAGATCTCCTCGTACACGCCATATCCTCCATCCTGCTGGATTTGTATCCTTTCAAATGGATTATAATCCAATAAATTGGATTTGGCAATCACCGTTAGGGAGATATAGAGCGAGAGTATACTCCAGGGAAAGAGGGAAGTCAATTGACAAAAATCTCCCTTTCCTCTAAGATGACGGCAAACCTGGGACCTTTGCACCGGATGGCTAGAGCAGGCTGATGCTACCGACCATCTCACCCGCCCGCAATTCGACCGCCGTATGGCAACCTGTCGCCCCCCGCGCCCGAGGGGCTGCGCTCGCCGTTGCCCTGGTGGCCATCGGGGTCGGCCTGGTCTGGCTCCCCCTCTCCCTGGCGGCCGCCGCGCTGCTGGGGACGATAGCCGCCGCGCTCATCCTGTTGCACCCGGTTTGGGGACTGGTCGCCCTGATCCCGCTCATCCCCTTCAGCCTGCCGATCAGTCTGGATGCCGGCGGCGTCAGAATCGGCGGGGTGGAGGCGCTGCTGGCGCTGATCCTGGTCGCCTGGCTGTTGTGTATGGCCGCCCGCCGCCAGATCGTCATCCCCCACCCGCCGCTGCTGCTCCCCTGGTTGCTCTGGCTGGGCGTCATTTTGGCCTCCTGGCCGGGCGCTCTGTCGCTGGGCGACGCCCTGACGGAAACTCTCAAGTGGCTGGAGATGCTGGCCCTTTATCTTTTCATCGCCGCCAACGTTGAACGTCGCCATCTCCCCTGGTTGATAGGCGCGATATTGCTGGCCGGGATGGCGCAGGCCGCCCTGGGCCTTTACCAATTTCTCTTCCGCATTGGGCCGGAGGGGTTCCTCCTTTTCGGCGGACGCTTTCTGCGCGCTTACGGCACCTTTCGCCAGCCTAATCCCTATGGCGGCTACCTGGGCCTGGTTCTGCCGATAGCGTACAGCCTGCTTCTTTGGAGATTGGCAGACAACCATCAACCACCAGCCGTCGGCCACCAGTCGTCGGCCGCCAGCCGCCAGCCCCCCCAACTCCCAACTCCCAACTCCCTGCTCTCTATTCTCTACTCCCTACTCCCTGCTTCCTGCTTCCTGTTTGCCTTCGGTTTGATGGTCGCCGCCCTCTACGCCAGCCAGTCGCGGGGGGCGTGGATCGGCTTTGCGGCAGCCGTGGTCGTCGTCAGCGTGGTGCGGGGAGGACGGTCGGCGGCCCTGTTCGCGCTGGCGATTGGCGTGCTGGCGACCCTCGGCGCGCTGGGCGCTTTTCAAACCCTGCCGCCGACCATCGCCCGGCGCTTCACCGACGTGCTGTCCGTGACCCGCGTTCCCAACATCGCCATCGCCGAAGTGACCGACGCCAACTTCGCCACCATCGAGCGGCTGGCCCACTGGAAAGCCGCCCTCGACATGTGGCGCGATCATCTCTGGTTGGGCGTCGGCTTTGGCAACTACGCAGCCATTTACCCGGCCTACGCCATCGGGCGCTGGCTCGATCCCCTGGGGCACGCGCACAACTATTATCTCAACGTCGCCGCGGAGACCGGGCTGGCCGGGTTGCTGGCCTACGGCCTGTTTTGGTTGAGCGCCTTCGGACTGGGCTGGCGGGCAGTGCGTCGTTCACGAGGATTCCATCGGGCCGTTGCCGCCGGCGGGTTGTGCGTGCTCACCCACCTCAGCGTGCACAACCTGGTGGACAACCTCTTCGTGCAGGGGATGTATCTGCACGTGAGCATTGTGCTGGGTCTGCTGTGCCTGATCTATCGCTTTTCAGGGGAAAAGTGAGCGAAGGCACCCTGAGCTAATACCAATTGCGAGTTTAAACGCTGCAAACTCATCTGTTTTGCGTGCGGAATCCATTCCGCTTTTTGGGGCTGTTGGCAGAATAAATTCCGCACTCCAGCTTGTCACCTCAACTCATTTGAAACACACCCAAATGAGAAAGCCCGGTCGAGAAGATGCCGAAAATTGACAATCCAGACCACTGGACTTAAGATTACAAATCACTATGCCAAACAAACAACGTCCCAATTCACATCACATCCCAATACGAATCAACGAGGTAACTCAATTGTCCCTCCCTGCCACACTTTTCACCCTCTACTCCGTCAATCGCAGAGAATTTGTGCGCTTCGCCAAGTTCGCCATCGTCGGGGCCGTGGGCTCGGTGGTTGACTTCGGCATTTTGAACCTGATGCACAAGGCTTTCGGCTGGTCGTTGCTCTGGGCCAACGTGCTGTCTTTCAGTATGGCCGTCCTCAGCAACTTCACCTGGAACCGTCTGTGGACCTTCCCCGAGTCGCGGTCCCGTCGCAAACGAGAGCAACTCCCCCAATTCGCGCTGGTCAACGTCGTCGGTCTGGGCATCAACACGCTGATCCTGCTCGGTCTCGACGCCGTCTTCAGCCATTTCATCGCCGACCCGTGGGATTATAATCTGGCCAAGGCCATCGCCATCGGCGTCGTCCTCTTTTGGAATTTCGGGGCCAACCGCCTCTGGACCTACCGGGGACTCTAAAACGTGAAACGTGATGCGTGAAGAGCTATTTTCACGCATCACGCATCACGCATTACTCATTCGATGCGTATCGCCATTGATTACACGCCCGCCGTCCACCAGCGCGCCGGCATTGGCCGCTACACCCGGGGCCTGGTGGAAGCCCTCACCCGCCTGGACGCCGACGACGAGAGAGCACGCCACCAATACACCCTGCTGGTGTTGGGACGGGCCGGTGCCCACTTCGTCCCGACCGCGTTGCCGCCCAACTTCAAGCTGCGTTTCGTCCCCCTCTCGGACCGGTGGGCGACGGTTCTCTGGTATCGACTCAACCTGCCCCTGCCGGTGGATTTGTTCACCGGCCGCGCCGACCTGTTCCACGGGCCCAGCTTCACCCTGCCGCCCAGCTTCGCCCCCGGCCTGCTGACAGTGCACGATTTGAGCTTCTTACGCTATCCCCAGGGAGCCCACCCCGCCCTGTTGGCCTGGCTCACCAAAGCAGTCCCCCGCAGCCTGCGTCGCGCCCGCCACGTCCTGTCCGACTCCGAGAGCACCCGCGCCGACCTCATCGAGTTGATGGGCATCCCCGCCGACCGGATCACCGTCATCGGCGCCGGCGTGGACAAACGCTTCCAGCCGGTGACTGACCCGGCAACCCTGACCCGCGTCCGCGCCCGCTACCAACTCCCGGACCGCTTCATCCTGGCCGTCAGCACCCTGGAGCCGCGCAAGAACTTCACCGGCCTCATCGCTGCCTTCGACCAACTGGCGACGGCCACCCATCGGTCGCCCATCGCCGACCTCCATCTGGTGATCGCCGGGGGCAAAGGTTGGCTCTACGATGACATCTTCGCTGCAGCCGAGGCATCTCCCGTCCGCGGGCGGATTCACTTCGCCGGCTTCGTGGCCGACGATGACCTGCCCCCCCTCTACAGCCTGGCCGACCTGTTCGCCTTCCCCAGCCACTACGAAGGATTCGGCATCCCGGTGCTGGAAGCGATGGCCTGTGGCACCCCCGTCGTCTGCGCCGACAACTCGTCGCTGCCCGAGGTTGCCGGAGACGCGGCCATACTGGTGGAGGCAACCGACACCGGTGCCCTGGCCGAGGCCATGTACCGGCTGCTGACGGATTCAGCACTGCGCGAGAAGCTCATCGCGCGAGGATTTGAGCAAGCGAAGAAATTTACGTGGGAAGAAGCGGCCAGGCGTTTGCTGAAAGTGTATAAAAATGTGTCTGAGAGCTAGCCTCCGATTCTGCGGTTGACGGCGGCAAGATTCGTTTTGAGGGCCGAGAGACCCGTTTTCTGACGATCGGAACCCTTGCGAAGGTTTCACGATGGATTTCGGGCCGAAAACGTCTTTTCCCATTGAGGGTTGCTTCATCTATCAAGGCTATTCGCAACTTTCGCAAGGGTGGCTGAGTAGGTAGTTACGACGATTTTTTGAATCCACCGCGACTTTACAAACCGGCCTCTTCAAGCTATCATCAGTAGTTGAGAAGTAACCGTTCACCCCCTCCACCTACGAGGGGGAGGGTTGGGGAGGGGATGGCGGGGACGCTGTAGAAACACCCTGCACCCCGCTCGTCAGGGGTCTGTGACCCCTGAGATTCCACCCTCCCCCGGCCCCTCCCTGCCAGGGAGGGGTGAACGCTTACGTTGAGAAAACAGAGGAACCCCTATGCCAATACTGATCCTGACCGAAGACGAAATCCGGCAGGCCATCTCTACCACCGAGGCCATCGACGCCGTCGAAGCTGCCTTCGCCGCGCTGGCGCGAGGAGAGGCCAGCCTGCCCGGCGTCATCAACTTCGACCTGCCGCCCGCACCTCCCGCAGAGTCTCCCCAGGGCGAATCTCACGTGAAGGGAGCATACATCGCCGGCGCGCCCCACTTCGTCATTAAAATTGCCAACAATTTTTATGGCAACCGGACTCTGGGGCTGCCCATTGGCAGCGGGTTGATGCTCGCCTTCGACACCACCACCGGCTTTTTAGATGCCATCCTGCTCGACAACAGCTATCTCACCGATCTGCGGACTGGCGCGGCGGGCGCTGTGGCCGTCCGTTACCTGGCCCCGACGAGGGTCCGGCAGGTCGCCTTCATCGGTGCCGGCACCCAGGCCCGTTTTCAGTTTCAGGCAATCGCCGCTGTACGCAGTATCCCATCGGTCGTCGTCTGGAGTCGAAACCCGGCCAATGCCGACCGCTTCGCCCGCGAAATCACAGACGATGCCGGTTGCGACGCCCGTATGGCCGAAAGGGTCGAAGATGCGGTGCGCAGCAGCGACCTGATCGTCACCACCACCCCCAGCCGCCAGCCCCTCGTCTCTGCCGACTGGGTGCAGCCCGGTGCCACCCTCATCGCCGTCGGCAGCGACAGCCCCGACAAGCAAGAACTGGACGTCGAGTTGCTGGCCCGTGCCGAGGTGGTCATCGCCGACCGGTTGAGCCAGTGCGCCGAACTGGGGGAGATTCACCACGCCCTGGCAGCCGGCGCCATAACCCACGACGACGTGGCCGGCGAACTGGGCGACGTCGTCGTCGGCCGCATCCCTGGCCGCACCGACGACGATCAGATCATCGTCTGCGACCTGACCGGCGTCGGCGTGCAAGACGCCGCCATCGCCGGCCTGGTGCTGGAAAAGGCCCGACTGATGGGCCTGGGCCGGCAACTGGAGAGGTAGGCCGAAGATTGGAGATTGGAGATTGACGAGAGAGTTATGACCCCCAACCCGCAGCAGAGTATCCGAAAAGCGGTCCAGGCCCTCGTCGCCGAATACGAAAAAGCCGACCCCAACATGAACGAACACAACGTCGAGGCCGCCTTCGTCGCCCGGCTGTTTGAGATTCTCGGCTGGGAGATGAGGCCCACCGTCTGGAACCGGCAAAAATTCATCCGCGATGCCGGCTTCGCCGACGTGGCCGTGCAGATTGATAACCAGCCGGTCCTCTTCATCGAAACCAAACGCTTCGGCAAACTCAAACGCCCAGCCCTGAGCGAAGACGTGGTACTGCCCGAATCCGAACGCCGCGCCCTGCGCCTGGACCGCACCCCCGAAGAGCGGCAGGCCCTGCGCTACGCTCGCGCCGCCCGCGTGCGCTGGGCCATCCTCACCAACTTCGAGCGGCTCATCCTCTTCGACGCCGACCGCGAACGGGTGGTACTCGCCTTCGACGCCCCCCACGATTACCTGGCCCGCCTGGATGACCTGCGGCTGCTGGCTCCGGCCGACACCCCGGAGCAGTTCGACAGCCGCCTGGCCTGGTTCGCCCGCCAAAGCGAAAAAGCCGAAATTGACCTGGACTTCTACCAGTTTCTCAGCGAATGGCGCGAACGCCTGGCCCAGGCCATCTACGACTGGGACCGGAAGCAACCCAAGCCCCTCTTCTTCCCGAAGGGGGCCCACAATGGACAGCCTCCTACCCCCGAAGCCCTCGACCGGCTGTTGAGCGCCGTCCAGCGCACCCTGGACCGTCTCATCATCCTGCGCTACGCCGACGACGTGGGCGCGCTGCGCCAACATGACCTGCTGGAAAACGTCCTCGCCTTCTATCGGGGACGCCTCGCCTACGCCGAAGAATACGATTTGCAGACCGACCTGCATCGCATTTACGCCGACTTCTACCGCGTCCACGACACCACCCTCTTCGCCCCCGGCCACCTGTGCGAGCAGGTACGTCTGCCCAACGATCTGCTGGAGAGCTTGCTGATCGAACTCAACGGCATCTCCTTCCGCAAATTCAGTGCCGACATCCTGGGCAACACCTACGAAAGCTATCTGGGCCAACGTTTCACTCTGAAGGGCGACCGCCTGGTTCCGCAGGAGCGGCGCGACATCCGCAAGGGCGAAGGCATCTATTACACGCCAACCTACGTCGTGCGCTACATCGTGGACCACACCCTGGGCCGCTGGCTGTACGCCACCCAAAACGGGCGTCCCGACGGCCGGCCCCTGCCCGGCGGTCGGCGCAAAACCGTCGCCGACCTGGACGGCCTGCGTGTCCTCGACCCGGCGATGGGCTCCGGCTCCTTCCTCATCTACGCCTTCGACGTGCTGGCCGACTTCTACGAAGCCGAAAACGCACGCATCGAGCGCGAAAACGCCGCCCGCATAGACGCCTGGGGCAAGGAGATGATGCAGGCCGGCATGTTTGGGCGCGAAGAGGATCAGGTCATCCCTCAGCCCACACTGGAACAGCCCATCTCCGACTACGTGGAGCGCATCCTGCAAAACCACCTGTATGGGGTGGACCTGGACCCCGAGGCGGTGGAAATCGCCGCCGTCAACCTCATTTTGCGTGCCTTCGACCGGGTGCGCCGGAACGGTCGCCAGCACGAACGCAAGCTGCCCCTCATCCTGCGCCAGAACCTCAAAGTGGGGAACGCGCTCATCGGCGCCGGCGCCGACCCTCTGCCCGCCGAACATCATAAGGCCATAACCCGGCTGGTCGCCCTGCGCGCCGAACTGCGCGACCTGACCGACGACGACGCCCGCCAGGCCAAACTGGCCGAGATCGAGGCCACTGCCGCCCCCCTGGCCGAAGCGCTCAACCAACCACTGGCCCAATACTTCGACCAACCAGCTGCTCACCGTCCCTTCCACTGGCCTGTGGAGTTCCCCGAAGTCTTCGACCCCAACCTGCCCGAAGGGGCACGTGGTTTCACCATTGTCGTGGGCAATCCACCCTACGTGCGCATCCAGCACCAAACGCGAGACCCCGGCGAACGACGATACCTCCAGGAGGTCTTCGAGAGTTCCAACCGCAACTACGACGTTTACGTTCTCTTCGTCGAACGGGGCTGGAAGCTGCTGGCCCGGGATGGACAGTTGGGCTACATCTTGCCCAACAAATTCTTCCGCCTGCAATATGGTGAGAATTTGCGCCAGATGCTGAGCCGCGAAAAGGCACTGTCGGCCATCCTGGATTTCGACGCCAATCAACTCTTCCCCGATCAGACCACGTACACCTGCCTGCTCTTCCTGGGCCGGGACGACCAGGATACTTTCGAGTACCATCACGTAGACCTGTCGCCCACCGACCGCCTGCCGACCATCCTCCAGGCTCCCGAGGTCGCGCCGGAGGTAGAAAGCGCCACCTTCGCTGCCGCCGATTTCGGGGCCGGCCCGTGGACTTTCGCCCTGGGCGACGGCATGGCCTTGCTGTCCAAAATGGATAGCACGGGCCGTCCCCTATCCGATTTCGCCGAACACATCATCGTCGGCATCCAGACCAGCGCCGACGCCGTTTACATCCTCGAAGAGCGTGGCCCAGAGCGAGCCGGTCTGCTGCCTGTCTTCTCCCGCGCCACCAACCGTGAACATCAACTGGAAAGCGCGATACTCAAGCCATTGCTCAGCGGCCAACACGTCACCCGCTACGGCCCTCCGCAAACCACACAGCGTCTCATCTTCCCATACCACCTCACCGACGAAGGCCCGCAACTCATCCCCCCTCAGACTTTCGCCCGACTCTACCCCAACGTGTGGGCCTATCTCCGGGAGAATGAGGCCACCCTGCGCGGACGGGAGCGAGGCAAGATGGACCACGAGGGATGGTACGCATTTGGTCGTCACCAAAATCTCGACAAGCAAGAGTACCCCAAGCTGCTCATCCCCCGCCTGGTAGAACGCCTCTCCTTCGCCTACGACGCCGACGGCACGTTTTACATGGACAACGTGGACGTGAACGGCATCATCTTACGGGAGGGGGTGAACGTCTACAGCCTGCTGGCCGTGCTCAACAGCCGCCTGATCAACTACGTCTTCAGCCAGCGCAGCGTGCCATTCCGGGGGCAGTGGCTTTCGGCCAACCGCCAGTTCATCGAAAAGCTCCCCATCCGCCTGCCCGACGACCCGGCCCAACGCGACGCCCTGGCCACCCTGGCCCAAAAGATGCTCGATTTGCACCGCATCCAGGCCGCCGTCGCCCGTGCCTTCGCCGAGACCCTGCGCGGCTACGAGCGGGCCAGCTTCTCCCTGGCCGCCGCCGAGGGCTACTGGGAAAGCAAGAGCTATCGGGGCCGACACGTGCTCCCTGACCCCCTGGTGGACGCCAACGAAAAAGGCCGGGTGAGCGCCATCGCTGTGGATGAGACGGACGACACGCTGTTGATCCGCGCCCAGGTGGACGACCAGTGGCGCGACGTGGCCCGCCTGGAAATCCCCCACGCCGACTTCCGTCGTTTCCTGCTGCTGGCCCTGCGCACCTTTTTGCGCGAACATCGCCGCAAAAAGGTGTGGTCACGGGGGCGGGTGCTGCGCGGCGTGTTGAAGGCACTGGAGGCCCCCAACCTGCACCCGCAAGACCTGTCGGCCGCCGACCGCAACCTGGCCCGCGTCGAGCGTTTGATGGCCGACCTGCACCGTCGCCTGGCCGACGAAGGCGTCACCACGCTGGCCAAGACTCACGGCCTGGACCCACTGGACTTGTGCGCTATCGAGACTGCCATCGCCGCGGCCGACCGCGAAATTGACGATCGGGTGTTTGATCTATACAATCTTACCTTGAAGGAGCGAGAACTCGTCCGAGCATAAGAATCGCCCCGGAATAGGGATTCCGGGGCAAGATGGGACGATGGGAACCCCGCAGCGCCGGAATCCCTATTCCGGGGCTGACTGACCAGGTCCAGGAGAGCCGGAATCCTCATTCCGGCTCTCCTGAGCCAGACTTTGGGAAAGCCCTACCCGACAGACCCGGACATATTGACAGGCCTCGACGAATCCGAAATTGCAGGTCCTGGCCGAGGGAATCCTGTCATCGCGTTACCAGGAACGTCTCAATGACTTGTTGCAACGTAATCGCGAAGAAGGATTGAGCGCCAGCGAGGAACACGAACTGGATCGTCTGTTGGAGCACGTTGACTTTATGAACGCTCTTAAAGCGCGAGCGATGTACACGTTGCAACAGCGACACAAAGCGAGGGAATAAAGAGGTCCGCAAGTGGCTCGGTCGGAGACCGGCCACAGCCCAGCCATCGCGGGGTGCTTGTGGGAGACCAGCCACAGCCGGGGCCACAGCCAGGCGATCGTGGGAGACCGGCCACAGCCCAGCCATCGCGGGGTGCTTGCGGGAGACCGGCCACAGCCGGGTCTGGGTGGCTGCCAATAATCCGTGCAATCCGTGGAGTCCGTGTCTGTGCAAGGCAAACGAGTGAAAGACAGTGGGAGACCGGCCACAGCCGGG